>JAIRVD010000074.1 GCA_031254075.1 Clostridiales bacterium | reverse complement strand
ACATCACCGAAATGGAAGAAATTGTTACGATTAAGCCGCAACAAAACATGACGCTCGGTGAAGTTGAGCGAGTTTTGCTTGGCTTTGAGGCAGATGTGCTGAAAAAAATGCAAATGAAGCTGGAGGGCAGCTATCCTGCGCGGTTGGAGTATAAAGGGAGAATTTTCAAAATCGCTTTTGACGATAAGCACAATGTCAAAGGCATTGTCGCTCTATGAGCGAACCGGGCGGCGGCGCGTTTGACACACCTGGAACCGGTTATTCTGTTCCGCTGACAACCGTAATTGATGAATACAAATTAAAATTACTCACACCCGCCGTGGATGTTGATTCGAAGGTGCTTACACTTGCGAATATCAACCGACCCGCGTTACAGCTTGCGGGTTACTTTGATTTCTTTGACACAAACCGTTTGCAAATTATCGGAATGGTTGAGCATACCTATTTACAAAGCTTGGACATTGAAACGCGCAAAAAAAACCTTGTGCGTATTTTCTCGCATAAAATTCCCGCTGTGGTAGTGTGCCGCAACTTGGAAATCTTTCCGGAGATGTTGGAATACGCGGAACTCTACAGTGTTCCGATTCTATCAACCGCGTCGGAAACAACTGATTTCATTTCCGAAATTATTCGCTGGATGAAGGTTCAGCTTGCGCCGCGCATTACGATGCACGGCTGTTTACTCGACGTTTACGGCGTGGGAACACTAATCGTAGGCGAAAGCGGAATCGGTAAAAGCGAAACCGCGCTCGAACTTATCAAACGCGGGCATCGTTTTATCGCGGACGACGCCGTTGAGGTGCGCCGCGTTTCCGCGGAAACATTAATCGGTTCGTGTCCCGCAAATATTAGGTATTTCCTTGAGCTTCGCGGCATAGGAATTATTGATATCATGCAAATGTTCGGCGTGCAGTCAATAAAACCCACGCAGGCTGTCGAATTAATCATCAGCCTGGAAATTTGGGACCCGAACCGCATCTATGACCGCATCGGCGCGCCCGAGGAGTTCACCGAAATTTTGAGCAACAAGGTAAACAGCCATTCCATTCCTATTCGGCCGGGGCGTTCTCTCGCGACGCTTTGCGAATCTGCGGCAATAAATCATCGCCTTAAAAAAATGGGCTACAACGCCGCCGAAGCCCTCACCGAACGCGTTATGGGAAACGTTATGAAATCATCCGGAGGTTTGAAAGTTCATGACAACTATTGAATCGTTATGCGCCCATGTTATTTTTAACGAGCCGATGAGTAAACACACGCATTTCAATATCGGCGGACCTGCCGATGTAATGGCGTTTCCCGAAACCACTGACGAGCTGATTAATGTTTGGAATTTTTGCAAAACACAAAACATGCCCATCACCGTTCTCGGCGACGGCAAAAACGTACTCGTAGCCGACGAAGGAATTTGCGGCGTAGTTGTTTTTACAAATAAAATGAACGCAATCGAAATCTTGGGCGAACATATTCGCGCGCAATCGGGAACACGTCTTTCGACTTTAGCCGACACCGTCTGCAACGCAAACCTCGCGGGTCTTGCTTTCGCGTCCGGAATCCCCGGCACCGTCGGCGGCGCAATCTATATGAATGCCGGTGCATATAAATACGAAATAAAAGATTTCTGCGTATCCGTCACGCTTTTTTCCAATAACGAAATCATAGTAAAAACAAATGCCGAAATGAATTTCGGATATCGCCAAAGCTTAGCGCAATCCGCCGAAATGTTGATTCTTGACGCAACGTTTAAACTCTATCCCGGTGATTCCGCACAAATTCGCGAACAAATGAACGACCTAAACGCTCGCCGACGCAAAACTCAGCCGCTTGAATTCGGCAGCGCGGGTTCGTTTTTCAAACGCCCCGCAGGAGACTTCGCGGGAAAATTAATCGAAGACAGCGGTCTGAAAGGCTTCCGCATAAACGACGCACAAGTCTCGGATAAACACGCCGGCTTCGTTGTGAATCGCGGCAACGCTTCCGCAAAAGATGTTATCGCTCTGATGCATCACGTACAGGAAACAGTTTTTGTAAAATACGGTGTTAAACTCGAACCCGAGGTACGAATATTAGGGTTTTAAATAAAGGAGCATAATATGCGCATCGTAATTGTTACAGGCATGAGCGGCGCAGGAAAAACAACCGCACTCAAGATATTTGAGGATGCGGGTTTTTACGTTGCGGATAATTTGCCCGCGCCGTTGTTAGGAGCGTTTGCCGAGTTTTGCATGAAGAAGGATGTCGGGATAACGCAGGTTGCGTTAGGGGTGGATATTCGTGGCGGAAAAATGTTCACGGATTTTTCGATGGGGCTTTTGGAATTAGATAAGCGTGGCGTCGCGTGGAGCATTTTGTTTTTGGATTCATCCAATGAGGTTTTGCTGAATCGGTATAAGGAGACACGGCATGTTCACCCGTTGGAGAAAAACGGACTTGTGAGCGTCGGCGTTTCAAAGGAACGTGTTCTGCTTGAGGAAGTGAAACAGCGTGCGACATATATTATGGACACGAGCGGACTTCTGCCGAGGCAGTTGAAGATAAAGATATTGGATTTGTTCACGGAGAAGGAAAAGGGAAAGCTTCATATAAATATTCTTTCGTTTGGATTTAAAAACGGGATTCCGGAAGAATCGGATTTGGTTTTTGATGTGCGGTTTTTGCCGAATCCGTTTTATAACGCGGAACTGAAGCCGATGTCGGGGCTTGACGCGGCTGTGCGCGATTATGTAATGGGTCACGATGTAAGTGTGCGTTTTATGGACAGTCTTTTCGGAATGGTAAATTTTTTAATTCCGCATTACATCAGCGAGGGAAAAAGTCAGTTGATTATAAGCATCGGCTGCACGGGCGGACGACACCGCTCGGTTACGCTCGCGACGGAACTGCATCGCGCGTTGTCGGCACATGATAATCCCGTTTCGATTCATCACCGTGACATCGACAAAGACCATTCGCGAAAATGAAAGAATCATTCACGAAAGATGTTCGCGCAGAAATAGAAAATTTAAAAATGGATAAAAATCGCGCTTTTGTGCGAGACTGTTTTTTAAGCGGCGGAGTTTTGTCAAATCCGCGCCGAACATATCATTTGGAATTTTCATTTGACAAAAAAGATGAAAAAAACGCGGACAAGCTTTTGGAAATTTTAAAATATTTTGAACTTCGCCCGAAAAAGATTGCCCGAGGCGGGCAGTTTGTTATATATTTGAAAGAGGCAGACGAAATCGCCGATGTGCTGAAAATTATACGCGCAAATAAGTCGTTGCTCGCGCTTGAGGAAATGCGCGTCGAAAAAGCTATTGCCAACAACGTTAACCGTAAAGTAAACTTTGAAACAGCAAACATAAACAAAACAGTCGGCGCAGCGCAGTCCCAAATCGAAGCAATTAAGTATATTTCCGAAAAAACAGGGCTTTCGGTTTTATCAAAGCCGCTTGAAGAAGTCGCAAGACTGCGCCTGGAAAACGAAAGTCTTTCTCTTACGGAAATCGGCGAATTACTGGAACCGCCAATCAGCAAATCAGGCGTAAACCACCGCCTTCGTAAAATCTTAAAAATCGCAAAAGGAATCTAAAGGAGCGCGATTCTCTTGTCAGAAAGCGAATTTAAAATATGCGTAGCATTTGACGGTTCATCTGCCGCGCAGTTAGTACAAACGGCAAGTAGATTTAAAAGTCATATTTCATTGGTTGTTGGGGATAAGGTTGCGAATGCAAAGAGTATAATGGGAATTATTTCGCTTGGCTTGCAGTGCGGCGATATAATAAAGGTAGTTGCAAGCGGCGAAGACGAGCAGATGGTCTTTGATGAATTAAATTTTTTGGGTGAGATGAGCTAATGGGAAAATACACTGTGTATACAAATAATTCGATTGTGGCAGAATTTTTCGAGCAGAAAAATTTTGCTATTGAGGTGAAATGGATTTCCGCGCCTGCAATAGAGGTTTTGTCTGCGGCGAAAACGGCGGCGCATCTTGGCGCGGTTATTTTGAGCAATCCGATGTCGGGCGTGAAAACGTCAACTCCGCTGTTCGGACCATCCGGTTTTGAAAGAACGCCTGCGCTTTCCGGCGGCGGGCGTCCTAAGATACGTTCGATTAATCCGTATCTTTCCGTGCTTGCGGGCGAATCACGCGATACGGTTGATTTTGATTCCGTCAGAAATATTGACGAGGCGCTTACGCTTTACAAGCAAAACGCGCGTCTGCGTTTTATTGCGCACAGCGACGACACGATTAAGGCGTATCAAGCCACCGACCTTGAGGTGCTGATTAGCACGATAACCGCATTAGAAAGTGCGAAATAGTACATAATTTTCAAAAAGGCGCGGGAGGCATTCGCTTCGCTCGTTGCGCCACAGCAAGGAGTTTTTCATGGGAACGACTCACGATTTTTTGGAACGCTGCGATAAGCTTGCTGTAATGGGCGGGACGTTCGACCCTATACATTACGGTCATTTGGCTGTTGCGGAAGTTGTGATGCATAAATTTCTTCCGAGGCGAGTGTTGTTTATACCGGGCGGTCAGCCGCCTCATAAACCCGATTTGACTGTTTCGGACGGGGAGCATCGTTACAGAATGACGATGTCGGCGGTTTGCGAAACGCCCGGCTTCGATGTTTCGCGCATGGAAATCGACCGCAACGGACCGAGCTACACAGTTGAAACGATTTCGGCATTGCGCGAAATTTGTCCGCCGAACGCAGAAATTTTTTTTATAATCGGCGCGGACGCGTTAATGGAAATTTTATCATGGGAAAGCGCGGAGAAATTATTAACGCTATGTCAATTTATCGCGGTGCATCGCCCCGGATATGAAATCGAAGAAACATATGTAGAAAACTTGCGAAAAAATTACGGCGCGGTGATTCATGTTTTGGAAGGACCACGCTTGGAAATTTCGGGGACGGAAATTCGGAAAAATTTTGCCGAAGGAAAACCCGTAGGCGGATTAATGCCCGCCGTTGCAGAAAATTACGCACGGACGCACGGATTGTTTTCGACGCAGGGAACGGAACTATCCCCTGCACGCTTTGAAAAAGTAAAATCACAACTTGAGTTGCGTCTTTCGCCGCGCCGTTTCAAACACACACTCGGCACAATCATCGAAGCCGAAAAACTTGCGCGGCATTACGGCGCGGATGTTAACAAAGCGAAATGGGCGGCACTGCTTCACGATTGCGCAAAGGAATTCAGCGCGGACAAAAAACATACGCTGTGTAAACTATGGTGTGTTCCGACCGACGAAATCATGCTTTCGCATATCGACATTACGCACAGCCTGCTCGGCGCGGAATCCGCAAAACGCCAATACTTCGTCACGGACGAGGAAATTCTTCAGGCAATCTCACGTCACACAATGGGACATGCCGGCATGTCGTTGTTGGATAAAATAATTATGCTCGCGTATTTCATTGAGCCTTAACGCGAGGTTTATCCTCCGCTTGACGAAATGCGCCGCCTCGCCTACAAAGATATTAACAAATCGTTAATAGTCGGAATGAAATTCACAACAGCGGATTTAAAACAGCGGGGTCACACCATTCATAAGTGGAGCAAGGACACGCTTCACGAACTAAAAAAAGCAAAGGGGAATTTTTAATGAACAATGAAT
>JAIRVD010000068.1 GCA_031254075.1 Clostridiales bacterium | reverse complement strand
CATCGTAGATTTGCCCGAGCGACGTACGCCCGATACAACCTTTATAATTTGTTGCTCCCTCCACCTGATAAGCCAGTTTAAGTATTCTTCGCGTTCAATTATTTTCAAGCGAACCACCTCGTATCTTCTATTATCTTCATCGTACTCCATGTGTATTCAAATGTCAAAGCGAGTTAGGATTTGATTCCTAACTCGCTGAATTCACTTTTCGAAATATTAGCCTCTCCGCTGTTTCGGGTCGGAAACTCTTTGCAGGGCGTTTCCGACAAAATTTACACAGAGCATCATTGTTACTACGAGAACCAGCGACGGCGCCCATACCCACCAGAAATGTTGAAGATACATGGGGTTGGTTGCGTTTTGCATCATAACGCCAAGTGAAGGGTAATTCCAACCGAGACCGAAGCCGAGCAGTGATAGTCCCGTTTCGATTCCGATATTTGCGGCGAGGGTGAGAACGAGGTTTGCGATTGCGACGTCAACGAGATTCGGAAGCATTTCGCGGATGATAATAATGAGGTTTGGTGTGCCGAGGGTTTTCGATGCGTTGATGTAATCGAGATTTCGTTGGGCGAGTGCGGCGGCGCGCAGAAGCCTCGCACGCGTTACCCATGTAAAAATCGTCAGGAAAAAAATAAAATTGAACACGGTTTTTCCAAATATGTTTAATAACACAATTACGACCATTAGAAAAGGTATCATCGACCATGTATCGGTGATTCGCATGACTATGCTGTCGATTTTTCCGCCGTAAAAGCCGGAAATTACGCCGACCGTTGCGCCGAGAAGGAATGAAAAAAAAGTTACGCCGAAAGCAAGATACAGCGAATTTCTTGCCGCGACGAAAAGCAGGTGGAATTGATTTCGCCCCAAACTGTCCAATCCAAGAAGCGTCCCCGAATCCGCAGGCGAAACGGGCAGAATTTTGGGGTCAACACGCATAACGTCATAAAAATAATTAATAACCGGAGCGCCGATAAAAATCGCGAGCAAAATAATCGAAAATAAAATTAATCCTGCCAATGCAAAATAATCATGCTTTAATTCTTTTAAGAACAATTTGAAAATCGAAGGCGGTTTCATTGCGGTCTAATCCTCGGGTCTGTAATTGACAGCAAAATGTCGGAAATCAACATTCCGAGCGCGGTAAGCGCGGAAAAAATTAATATGATTGCGTTTACAACTGCAAAATCCTGTGCCTTTACGGACGAAAAAAATAAATGCCCCATGCCGGGGTATTGAAAAATTCTTTCGATGAATAGCTGCCCCGTCAGCAATCCGGAAATCGCAAAACCAAATCCGGCCGCAACGGGTATCAACGAATTTCTCAAAATATGTCTGCGAAAAACCGCACCTTCGGGAACGCCCTTTGAACGGGCGAGAGTTACATAATCCGAAAAAGCTCTGTCTATAATATTTGCGCGAAGCATGAACACAACGCCGACCATTCCGACCAACGCGCCCGTCGCGGCGGGAAGAACCATATGGTGCAAACGGTTTGCAAGAATTTCTCCCGCGCTTCCCTTCGCAAGGACTATCGCGTCCACTGAACCGCTTGACGGAAACCATCCCAAGTAAAACGAAAAAAACAATATCATTAATATTCCCAAAACCATCGTCGGCATCGCCAACGAAACAAAAACGTAAAACAGTATCGCCTTGTCAACCACAGTTCCGGAATAACGCCCCGACAAAACACCCAACGGAATCGCGATCGTATATGTCAAAACCAAAATCGCAAGCGACAAAAAAAATGTATTCGCCATACGCTCACCGATGACTTCCAACACAGGGCGGCGATGTATAAAGCTTTCCCCAAAATCACCCCGCACAATTCCTCCAATCCACCTCACATATCTCACCGCCAATGGGTCATTTAACCCAAGCTTCTCACGTTGCAATTCCCTTACCTCCGCGCTGACCCCGGGGTCAATCATCCCCGAAAGCGCGTCCCCCGGCATCATCGCACCCAAAATAAACACGAGAATGCTGATTATTATTAATTGAGGAATCAGAATTAGAATTCTTCTGATAATCATATTGTCACCTTTGTGGTTTTATTTTTACTCGGAATTGATTCAATTAATTTTTTTGTATATTCGTGACGCGGATTGTGAAAAATTTCATCGCGTGTGCCGGTTTCCGCGAATTTTCCGTTTTGCATTATCGTTAAATTTTCGCACATATGTTTTACGACGCCGAGGTCGTGGCTTATGAAAAGGTAAGAGAGATTGAGTTCTTCTTGAATGTCCTTCATGTAGTTAAGAACTTGCGCCTGAATAGACAGGTCGAGAGCAGAAACTGGTTCGTCGGCTACGATTAGCTTTGGTTTCAACGCGATTGCGCGGGCGACACCGATGCGTTGGCGTTGTCCGCCTGAAAATTCGTGCGGATATTTGTAGGCGTCGGCATGTGACATTCCTACAATTGATAAAAGCTCGTCGATTTTTTTTCGTTCTTCGGTTCGTGATAATTTTTCGAAATTGCGCAACGGTTCCGCGATGATGTCAAGAACTCTTTTTTTTGCGTTTAAAGATGAATTTACGTCTTGAAAAATCATTTGCACGGATTTTCTATAGTTGCAGCGATTTATTCCGATGTATTTTGTAATGTTCTCGCCGTTAAAATAAATCGAACCGCCCGCGAGTGGCACAAGTCCCAAAATCGCTTTGCCGATTGTGCTTTTTCCGCTGCCGCTTTCGCCGATTAGCCCAAGCGTTTCGCCTTCGCCGACGGAAAAACTTACGCCGTCCACAGCGTAAACATAGTCACTCGCGCGGCCGAAAATCCCGCCGCGAATCGGATAATATACTTTTAAATTCTTTACTTCTAAGAGTGACATATGCAAAGCACCTGATGGTCGGGTTCGACTTCGTGGAAGGTCGGTTCGGTTTCGTGCCGGGCTTCGTGCGGCATTCGCCGCGAAAAACGGCAACCCGTTCTCGGCATTTCGCGCAAAGTCGGCACCGCGCCCGGGATTGTGAAAAAACGCCGTTCATTTGAACTCATACTTGGTATCGCCGCAAGTAATGCACGCGTGTACGGATGCCGCGGATTTGTGAAAAGCCGGTCAACCGTTGCCGTTTCGACGATTTGCCCCGCGTACATAACGGCAACCTTGTCAGCAATTTCCGAAACAACGCCAAGGTCATGCGTAATTAAAATTATCGAAGTCTGCATCTTTTTTTGCAGTTCGCTCAGAAGTTCTAAAATTTGCGCTTGTATTGTTACATCAAGTGCGGTTGTCGGTTCGTCCGCGATTACAAGCGCGGGGTCGCATGAAAGCGCAACTGCAATCATCGCGCGCTGGCGCATTCCGCCCGACAACTCATGCGGAAATTGTTTATACGCTCGCGGCGTCATTCCGACGGCTTCAAGCAATTCAAGCACACGCGATTTTCTTTCTTCCGAATTGAAATTCGTATGATAAATCAGCGGCTCTTCTATTTGAGCACCGATTCGCATTAACGGATTTAACGCTGTCAACGGGTCTTGAAAAATCATACCGATATGCTTTCCGCGAATTTTCAAAAGTTCTTTTTCGGAAACGGAAAGCAAATCCGTTCCGTTGAAAATTATTTCGCCTTCGATACGCGTGCTTTTTTTATTATGCAGCCGCGTAATCGACAAAGCCGCCGCGCTTTTTCCCGAACCCGACTCGCCGACGATTGCCAAAATTTCGTTTTTGCCTACGTCAAAGCTAATGCCGTCCGCCGCTGCGTAAAATTTTCCGTCTATTTTAAATGACGTTCGCAAATTTTTAATTTTTAACATATAAATATTGTTGACTTCAATTGCGCGTGATAAACGAAAATTTACATTTTGTTCATACGTTTTTCACATGAGGGTGCTAAAATAACAAAAGTTTTCGGAGGTGAGCGTGTGAGCGAGGATACTAAGAAAGTTTATGATTTATTCGGATTGAGTGAAATTGATAAAATACAAGAAGAAATTGAAAAAGACCTGAGTGGCGAAAAAACGGAAACAGCAGAATCCGAAAGCTTTGCAAGTCTATTTCTTGTTCCGCAAGACGAAATTTTTGATGCAAGTGAATCGGACTATTTCGAAGCCCCCGATTTTTACCGCGAAACAATAAAAGCCGCGCCGAAAAAATCGTGGATGAAAACGGCGGTTGCGTTATTATTCATATGTACACTCGGCACGGGAATGCTTGGTTTCGGAATCGGAACAGGCTGGGCGTATTTCAACGGGCGTTCTTTCGGCGGAAATGAAAGAGTAAATACGCCGCAAACGGTCAATATTCCCGAGAACTCATCGTTCACAGGGACTTCATATGTATTTGAAACGATTTCGAGCGAGCCTTCGATTGCTACGATTTCGGATATGGTGGAACTTCTTGCGCCGACGGTCGTGGGAATTACAACTTATCGCGACGGATTGCGTTATCCGTTTCACGAGGAAAGCCACGGTTCGGGAATAATTTTTGCCGAAACTGAAGACCGCATATTTATAGCAACAAATTGGTACATTGTGCAGGGCGGTGCGCATTGGGACGTCACCATTGACGGAAACGAACCCATTTCGGCGCGTCCCGTCGGCTCGAATATCGACCACGACTTGGCGGTTGCGTACATTTACAAAGACCAGCTCGTCGCGGCGGGAATTAATTCAATCGCGTTCGCGACGTTCGGCGATTCCGATGAAATGCGAATCGGCGACGTTGTTCTCGCCATAGGAAACGCCATGGGCGAGGGAACCGCCGTTACGCAAGGCATAATCAGCGCGTCTGAACGCTCGATTCATTTGCCCGACAGATATCTTCCGCTGACGGTGCTTCAAACCGACGCCGCAATCAATTACGGAAGCAGCGGCGGTCCGTTAATCAACACTCGCGGTGAAATTATCGGAATAAACGTAAGCACCGCTTCGATGTATTCATTTGACTCAACGCAATCGGAAGGAATAGGCTACAGCATTTCGTCAAACATTGCCGAGCCGATTCTTCAAGATATCATTGCAAATTACAGAACCCCCGCAATCGGAATAGTCGGCACAAGTCTCGCCAACGACGACGAAAACCGTGCCGCACAATGGGGCATTCCCGAACTCGGCGTTCTCGTTATTGAGGCACAAGAAGGTCGCCCGGCTTACAACGCGGGCATCCGCGCAAACGACGTAATCACAAGCTTCGACGGTCAACCCATTTTCGATATGCCCCAACTGCAAGCCGCAATCCGCGCAAAGGAAATCGGCGACACCGTAGAAATCCGCATCCTCCGCAACGGCTCCT
>JAIRVD010000060.1 GCA_031254075.1 Clostridiales bacterium | reverse complement strand
ATATAAATTGAAACGCGTTTTTTATTCCGCGTACATTCCCGTCGGCGGAAATCCGAATCTACCGACTGCCGAACCGCCGCTTCTGCGCGAACACAGGCTTTATCAGGCGGATTGGCTGCTTCGCTTTTACGGATTCGGCGCGGGCGAGCTTTTCAAGCATGAGGACGAAAACCTCAGCCTTGAAATGGACCCCAAATGCCATTGGGCTGTGCAAAACTTGGAGAAATTTCCTGTGGAAGTAAACACGGCGGATTATCTTACGCTTTTGCGTGTGCCGGGCATCGGGCAGATTTCCGCACAACGAATCGTTGCGGCACGGCGCGTCGGCAAAGTGGATTTCGACGGGCTGAAAAAAATGCGCGTTGTGTTAAAACGCGCAAAGTATTTTATTACGTGTAACGGTAAAGCTTACGATAAACTTCCGCTTCTGCCCGAAACAATCGCGCCGAGGCTAACAGACAGTCTGCGAATAGGCGGCGCGCAGGTTTCGGACGGCTACACGCAGATGGTACTTTCATGACGGTCTTATTTGACGGCAGTTTTGACGGGTTCTTGTCCGTTGTTTATGCCGTTTATTATGAAAAAATTGCGCCGACAAGCATTCAACCGGAAGGAATGGAGCAACTCGCGCTCGGCGCGCCGCCGCGCTTTATCGAAGCCGACAGCGAACGCGCCGCCCGCGTATATAAAGCCGTTCGCGAAAAAATCTCCGAGGATTCGGCGTATTACATATATAATGCGTTTCATTCCTACAATGAAAATCGCATGATGGCTATTTTAAATTACATTCGGCTCGGATTTTCCGTCGGGCAAATGGTTGACAGCCATTTACACGAAGACTTCGTTCGTCTCGTGCAAGGGCTTTCGAGAAATGTTTGGAAAGAAGCTCATCTGCTAATGGGCTTCTGCCGCTTCGCCGAAACAAAACAAAACGCGTTTTATTGCAAAATCACACCGAAAAACGACGTTCTGTCGCATCTTGCCGAACACTTCTGCCAACGCCTTATGAACCAAGCATGGGTCATTCACGATAAACGCCGCAACAAAGCCGCTATCTACGACGGTAACTCCTACGTAATCGCCGCCGTTCCGCCAAACGACGCAACCGTAATCTACGCCGACGGCGAAGAAGAAACACAAGAACTCTGGACAACCTTCTTCAACACACTCGCAATCAAAGAACGAAAAAATAAAAAACTCCAACGCCAAATGTGTCCTCTTTATTTCAGAGGTAATATGCTTGAGTTTAAAATTTAAGTATAATTGAGAAAAATTTACATATAATATACTTGTACAGGAGATGATTAAATGTTAATTAATTTAACCTACGCGGCGTTGGCGTTTATGATTGCGCTGACAGCGTTTTTTTCCGCACCCGTGATATTGGACAAGAAGGCGGCGGAGTACGAAACAGAGTACGTTTTAGAATAGGAGTATGTTACCGCTTATAAAGTGGAGCATACTTTTTTTTCATGCTATACTGTCAAAAATTACAATCACTTGCGCGGCGGATATTAAATGTTAAAATATTTACAACTTGATGTAGGGGGGTTGACCATGTACACTGCGGCAAGGATGCGAATTGATGAAGTGAAACCCGAGATGCGGCTTGCGGAGTCTTTGTACACTACGGGTAAGAATTGGAGCATGTTGATTGCGCGTAAGGGGACGCCGATTAATCGGAATTTGATTGACTTTCTTGAGCGGCGGGATATAGGGAAAATTGAGGTTTTTGAGAAGTGGCAGCCCGAAAAGTTGGTTCCGGTAAGGACTGTTGTTGACAAGAAATTGAAGGAAGAAGCTGTTGACAGTGTGAAGCAGCTTTTTGGTTTATTTGGCGAGCCTGACGGCGAAATCAATATGACGACGGCGTTTCACTGTGTAAGTAATATTGAGAGTGTTGTGGTTGACCTTTTAGATATTGTAATGGATGAGAGTTCTTTTGGATTGATACATATAAATGATTTGAAGCATTATGATGAGTATACGTATCACCATTCGTTGAGTGTTGCGGTACTTTCTATGGTAACGGGACGCGAGCTTGGGCTTGACCATGATGAGCTGATTAGGCTCGGGCGTTGCGCTATTTTGCATGATATCGGAAAACAATTGATTCCGTTGGAAATTATAAATAAAAAAGGACGGCTGACGGCGGATGAATTTGAAAAAATTACTCATCATCCGGAATTGGGCGCAAATAATTTAATCTGTAGTGCGCTCGGCGACGACGAGCTGTGGAATTCGATTGTCTGCCATCATGAAAAAATAAACGGCAAAGGCTATCCGTATAAACTCAAGGGCAATGAAATACCGCTTTTCAGCAAAATAATTTCCGTTGCGGATGTCTATGACGCGGTTACATCATATCGGTCGTATCGTTCGCCGATGTCGCCGGTGCAGGCGTTCGGAACAATTTATTCCGATATCGGCGAATCGTTTGACTATGATGTTGTAAAGGCGTTCTACAAGAAATTGGAATTCTATCCGCCGAACACAATCGTCGAACTGACCGACGGCACACTCGGAATCGTTATAGCCGGCGGCGGTCCGTTGAAGCTGCGTCCGCTTGTAAGACTTTGGGGCAGCGAAAAAATAGTTAATCTTGCCGCGTCGATGTACAAGGATGTTCACATCACACGCGTTTGGGACCCTGCAAGCTTACCCGAGGGCTATCATTTTTTTTAAGCAACCTGCGAAAACCATCGCTTCGTCCGAATTTCAAACGCGCGTTGAAGCGTTCGCGACGTTTGAAGTTCGTCTCGGCGGGTTTTTGGGGGTTGCCTTTGAAACCGCCGAAAGCAGAATTACTACAATTTTGAATAATCCCAAAAATCCGAAAATCGGATAGACGAATATTACGATATTTGAAAACCCTATATGCGCGGAAAGAACTGCGCAAATACATAAAACGGCTGCGGCTTTTACACGATTTTTGTAACCGCGGCCTTCCAGCCATTGCATAACAGCGAACGCGTTACATGCCGCCGTCGTTAACAGCGCGGATACCAGCACGGATACGTATATCATGCTGAAGATATATCCGTGGTTATTTGCGATATGTAAAAACGGAATTTCAAGCGAAATTATATCTGCGTAATACAAAAATAACGGAAGCGACATCGCAAGCCCCAAAATCGTAATCACACTGCCGCCGAGAATTCCGCCGATGCGCGCGTGATTTTTTGTTTCGGCAAGCTTTGAAGTCGCCGCAAGCACGGGTACGCCCGTCACAAGATTATACGAGCCGTAAACAATCGCCGAAAGAAACCATGCCAACCCCAAGCCTTTGCCGAATGACGAAAACACCGGCGTTGTGTACGCAAGGAAGCTGTAGATTCCGATAAATATTCCGCCCAGAAGCATCAGCGGCGCAAGAAACAGATTTATTTTTATGATTCCCTCAAGCCCGAAGCACAGCACTCCGAACACAATCAATCCCACAATTAACGCGCCCGCCGTAAATGGCAGATAAAACGCCTGATATGCTGTCGCGCCCGCGCCCGCAAGCATCGCAGAGAACAGACAAAATAAAAACGCCGCCACAAGCCCTTCCATTATCGGGCCAAGCCTGTTACCGAGCAGATGCCGCATCAATCCGCTATAACTCGTAATATTCTCGCGTCGGCAAATCGTCAGCACAGACCATCCCACAAGTGAAAACAACACCCCTGAAACAATCAGCCCCCACATTCCGATTCTGCCAAATCCCACAAAATACTGAATCAATTCCCGCCCCGAAGCAAACCCTGCCCCGAGAAAAACCGACCCATACACAATAGCAATTTTTATGCCGTTGTTGATTTTCATAAAAAACACCTCCATTGTAAAATATATGGAGGAGCGTTGTGTAAAATGCCAAGCTGAAAAAAATATGGTATACTGAAACAGTATAAAAACATCTTAAATCAAGGGAATGATTGCGGATGAGTAAAAATAATCGGCAAGTTGCAATGGTCGGTGCATTAAGCAGGGCCGTTGATATATTGATGGCGCATGACGAGAAAGTGCTGGAGGAAGTTTTGGGGCATGGACTTCTTCCTGTCGCGGATGCCGTTAGTCTGGACAGCGTAGTAATTTATCGCATTTATGACGGACCGCGCATTGAGCGTTCGTATCGGTGGAGCATATCGGAAGACGGAACGGCGCATTTAAACAACGAAAAAATTGTTTTGCCCGAGCATCCGGCAGTTGACAAATGGCTTGAGATGGCGTCGAAAAATATTCATATAGATTTGCGATATAGCGAAGCGTCAGAGGACGAGAAAGAATTTATAAAGATATTTGGAATAAAGTCGTTATTAATAATCCCGATAATTGCATATGGAAATTTATGGGGAGTTGTTTCGTTCCAAGACCACAAACGCGAGCAAGAGTTCGAGGGCGAAATTGACATATATCGTTCGATTGCGCGGCTATGCGCAAGCACGGTAATTCGCGAGGAAGAAGCGCAGAAAGCCGTTGAAGCACTGGATGTTACAACGCGGATTCTTGACGGCTTGGACGCAATGATTTATGTAACAAAACCCGAGACGGGCGAAATTTTATTTATAAACGAATTAATGAAACAGCATTATTGCATCAACGGCGGCAAGGGAGAAGTTTGTTATAAAGTTTTGCAAGTCGGATGTAATGACCGTTGCGATTTTTGCCCATGCAATGAGCTGGACAAGAACCCCGAAAAAGTTATTTCATGGGAGGAATTCAGCACATTAACGGGGCATTATTACAGGAATACCGACCGTTACATCGACTGGACAGACGGAAAAAAGGTACACATTCAGCATTCCATTGATATTACCGATATGAAAAGAACACAGGAAGCGCTTGAGTATAACCAGAAACTGACTGCCGCGTTAAACAGCGCGTCAATTGTATTTCTTTCGCATGGCAACAGGCCGTTTAACGATGTAATGTCTGAGGGCGTTCGGATAATTTTGGACGCGGTGGATTTAGACAGAATGTCCATTTGGCGAAGCGAAATAAAATCCGACGGATTACACGCGTCGCAAATTTATCGCTGGGAAAGAGCTTCCGGCGGAACCACAAAACCCAGAGCGGGATATGAAAATATTTTGTATTCAAAATATTTGCCGCAATGGGAAAAATTATTATTAAGCGGAGAAACCATTAACTGCCCCGTCGGATTAATGCCCGAGCAAGAAGCCGCAACCATGAAAGGTTTCGGGATTTTATCGGCATTTGCCACGCCTGTTTATATTGACAATAATTTGTGGGGGCATGTTCTTTTCGAAGACCATCACGCAGAGCGTTTTTTTGATGAAAAAAGCGCGGAGATGTTACGTTCCGCGGCTTTTTTATGTGTAAACGCGTTTATCCGCGCGGATTTAAAACAGAGCCTGTCCGAAGCCGAAGAACGTATGTCGCTCATGCTCGACAGTTCGCCGCTGTGCTGTCAAATTTGGGACAGAAACATGCGCGTTTTAGACTGCAACGAGGCGGCTGTTCGGCTTTACGGCTTAGAAAATAAACAAGAGTATTTAGACAAATTCTTTAATTTCTCGCCGGAGTACCAGCCTGACGGCGAGCGTTCAATTGCAAAAGCTATGCGGTATTTGGTCGAAGCGTTTAAAGACGGACGTTGCGTTTTCGATTGGATGCACGAACATCCCGCCGGAAAAACGCCGCTTCCTGCGGAAATTACATTGGTTCGCGTGAAGTATAAAGACGACGATGTTGTTCTCGGATACACGCGTGATTTGCGTGAAGAAAAAATCGCGCAGCAAAAAATGCAAGAAAGCATGGCGCGCGAACGTGATTTGGAAATTCAAAAACAGGCGGCACAGGCGTCAAACGACGCAAAGACACGCTTCCTCGCAAATATGTCACATGAAATCCGCACGCCGATGAACGCGATAATCGGCATGTCTGATTTGCTGTTATCGGAAGACTTAAACATCCGCCAGCATCGCTACGCGGAGGATATTCGCATTTCCGCGATTTCGCTGTTGGATATTATCAATAACATTCTTGATATTTCAAAAATCCAAGCGGCAAAGCTGAGTTTAATTCCCGTACATTACAGTTTTAAAACCTTCATCGACAATGTTTGTTCAATGACGTCGTTTTTAATTCGCGATAATTCTTTTTCGAAAAAAGGATTGGCTCTGCATTTCAACGTTGACATCTCAGATGATATCCCCGAATGCCTGTACGGTGACGATGTTCGTTTTCGTCAGATATTACTGAATCTGTTGAGCAACGCAATAAAATATACCAACGACGGCAGTATTACATTAATAATTCGAGTTGACGGTCAGAATATGCTGATTACCGTTTCAGACACAGGCGTCGGAATTCCGGAGGAAGACCTTGAGTTACTGTTCGAGGCGTTCGAGCAGGCAGATATGAAAAAAAACCGCAACCAACAAGGCACCGGTCTCGGCTTGACAATCACAAAATCCCTTGTCGAATTAATGGGCGGAAAAATTTCCGTGGAAAGCACATACGGAGTCGGGTCGTCGTTCCATATTGTGATTCCATTCATTGAAGGCGATAAAACGCAAATCAAATACGAAAGCGGCTCGGCAAATATCGTTTACGCGCCCGACGCCGATGTTCTCGTCGTTGACGACAGGGAAACAAATCTGAGCGTTGTTTGCGGCTTGCTTACGCAATGCCATATCACCGCCGACACCGCGCTTTCCGGCAAACAGGCAATCGAAATGATTGCCGAAAAAAAATACGACCTCGTTTTCATGGACCACATGATGCCTGAAATGGACGGCATTGAAGCAACAAAAATTCTGCGCGAAAAAGGCGTGAAAATTCCGATAGTCGCGCTGACGGCGAACGCCGTTTCGGGCGCGAAGGAATTAATGCTTTCCGCCGGAATGGATGACTTCCTTTCAAAGCCCATCGACAAGGGAACACTTTACAATGTCTTAAACCATTGGATTCCCGCCGAAAAAATCGTTCCGAAACCCGAAACACCCCACGTCACCGTCACCCCCGTAGCTCAAAACGAAAACGAAAAAGTCTTCTGGGAAAAAATCCACAAAATCAAAGGCCTTTCTCCCGAATACGGAAAAGTCTCAGCCCAACTGAACGAATACAAAAATACCTTGGAAGTCGCAATGCGCGAACTCGCCAAAGGCAATGAAAAACTCACAAACTTCCTCGCCGAAAAAAATATGTATGACTTCTGCATCGAAGTTCACGGAATCAAAGGCTCGCTGTCATTGTTGGGCGTCATGGGTCTCTCAAAAAAAGCCCTCAAACTCGAAAACGCCTCGCGCGAAAACGATATCGACTTCTGCCGCGAACATCTCGACGAATTCCTCTCCGACCTAAACTACTTCGTCGCCGAACTAACCGACGCGTTCTCAACCTTCCGCGAAAATCAAGAAGCAATCGCAATCCCCGATGAATTGCCGCCAATCCTAAACAGAATTACCGAAGCAATGTCAAAAACAGATTTCATGGCAGTCTACAACGAAGTTGACCTGTTAAACGAAATCGAATTCTCCGAATCAATAAAAGACGAAATCGACCATCTCAAAGACGCACTGCTAATCATGAATTACGAACATGCAGGAGAAATTATTAAACGTTTAATGGGTTAAAACATGGTAGTCCATTATTTGTTTTTAAATTCCACTTATGGTAAATTATAAAAAACTTAGTGAAGGTGGGCTTTAAATGAAAATGCGTATGGACTACAACAACATGCTTTCTGAAAGAATCGGAAAACAAGGGATTTCGCAGGAGCAGATTAAGAAGCTTGCCGCGCCTGTCGCTAAGGCGAACAAGGCAATGGTTGAGAAACGTGCGGCAGG
>JAIRVD010000056.1 GCA_031254075.1 Clostridiales bacterium | reverse complement strand
CTTTTCTTACCCTTTTTTCATGGCTTACGTGTATCAACGTGGATAACTGCGTGTAAATGTGGATAACTATTCTTCATTTCGTGTTTTTTGCTGCCTTTGGAATTAACTTATCCCTATTTTGATTTTCTTCAACTATAAGATAACCATTTTTTATTCAAACGCGCAACCTGTTAAGTTAGGAAACCGCAAACGCCCCCGGACGTTCCTGATTTAGGAGCATCGGGGGCGTTCGGCTTCCGCGAAACTGCATTATCAAATGCCTAAGCTCCTCGGCGTCCAGGCCCGTCAATCGCCGCATGGATTTCTTCTCACGCTCATAAATATCTATAATCTGTATGGTTGTCATTCGCGCAAGCTCTTCTACCGGTACATGCTTCTGTAATCCACTAACAATCATGGCAAAAAGATGTTAAACCAATCAGGTGTTACTTCATAAAATGAAAATCCCATCATTTCCTCAAATGCTTCTAAAAATTGTTGTTCATCAAGCATTTCGCTTTCAAATTCGCCATCCTCGTATCCTTGGGCATACCTTCTGAAATAAACTCCTACCTCTACCATGTCAGGGTTGCGTTCTGCCCAATCATCGGGCAATTCTAACAAATCGTATATATATATGACGTTTAATGCGCTAAGACGTACTCTGTTCCACTCATCATCAAAGACACAGTGACTCCAACTATTCCAATTATATGTGCCGTATGTGAAGTGATACCATATTGTATTTCCATTTCTACTAAGAAACAGAAACCTTAACAAGTCGGCATTATGATAATATACAAGTTCCGTTTCTTGATTCTCAAAGTTAAAAACGAAAATGCATATTATTCTATTCATCTCGTAATTATTACCCCCTTGCAGTATTAGTTCATTTATTCCGTCTTCGTTTAAATCAAACTCTATCCATTTATATCCACTTTCTTCTATTCTGGTGTATAACCGTATAAGCTCCTCTGACAGCCATTCGTTATTTGCAAGAATCATAAGACTGGTGAAATCGCCTGCTTTTATTTCTTCAAGTAAATTATTTCGTATAAACATATCACCGATGTCATCAACATTAAAAGATGATTTTTTTTGATGTGCATAATCTGCATGACCATTGTATATAGTGCTACAAGATGATAAGACAACAAAGAATGATAACCAAAAGAAATATAGAGGCAACCTATACAACTCCTTCATTACGGCAATCTCTCTGAACGATATATTATAATACTGCCAGTGCGATTAAATTGAGCCAATCCAGTTGACCGATTTTGATTATTATAGATTTGCATAGTAAATGTGTCTATGTGTCATTGTCTTTAATAGCAAACATACACTCCATATAGTATATTACCATATGGAATTGTTGTCAGGGTAAATTCACAAGCCATTGTCTGCCTCTCCAATCATTATTGATTCAATAATTTCCAACCGGCTTTGTTCCGTCAACACGCAGTAACTTGAATCCTGTTTGCCGCAGTGCTTCGTAAAGAACGATTCCGACGGCGACGGAAAGATTAAGCGAGCGTTCGTCGCCTGTCATGGGAATGCGGATTATCTGTTGCGGGAATTCTTCTAAAATTTCTTTCGGCAAGCCGACGGTTTCGCTTCCGAAAAATAAGTAATCGCCGATTTCGAATTCGACGTCGGAATAAATTTTCTCGCCGGACGTTTCAATAAAAAAGAAACGTTTCTGCGAGTTATTTTTTTGGAAATCGGAAAACGTGTCGTATTCGTGCAAGTCAATCTTGTGCCAGTAATCAAGCCCCGAGCGTTTCAGTGATTTTTCGTCGAGGAAAAACCCGTACGGGCGAATCAAATGCAGGCGGCTTCCCGTCATTAGACAAGTGCGCCCGATTGCGCCGGTGTTATGCGGAATTTCCGGCTGATGAAGAACGATGTTCATTGTTTTCCCCCATTATTTTTTCGGCTGTTTTATCTAAAATTAAATTCGAAACGAAACCCATTATCGCCGCGCCGATTATACCGCCTGCGATTTCGGCGAAACTGCCGAGGAATTCAAGATAAATCCAACGCACGCCCCAGTTCCAGCCGATTGTTCCGCTTATTATAAGAAGCGCGGAGAGGATTACGTTTTTGATAAATTGCGGCATTGTGATGCGTTTTTTCAAGAGTGCATAGACATCGAAGAAAAGCAGCGTCGCGCAGGATAGAATTCGCGTAAGCAAGTTTGCGCGAAGAAGCTCCATCGTCGAACGAAAAATCATTCGCGGCCCGACGCGCAAAATGTTCGCGAGTCCGGTTACGATTTTCGGCGCGACAATTTTTATTGTGTTTTCTTTCCCGAAAAATTTTTTCATAAAGCAACCATATAAAAAAATTTTGCAGATTTCAAGGCGGTAGGATTATAATATTAAAAAAACACCGGGAGGAAAATATGGCAAAACGATTAATCGCGTGTTTCGACACAATCAACGGAAGAATTACGAAGGGATATAAATTTGAGGACAATATAGACATTGCGTTGCCCGAGGAAATGGCAGAGAAAATGTGCAAGCTGCAAATTGACGAAATAATTATTTTCGACGTAACGGCAAGCAACGAAAAACGCAAAACGGATTTCGAAATGGTAAGGCGCGTCGCGAAATGCATAACGATTCCGTTTATCGTCGGCGGTGGGTTAAAAACGCTCGACGACTTGCAGGAAGCAATCAACGCAGGCGCAAATAAAATCAGTGTTGATTCGATGGCGGTGCGTAATCCGGAAATTATTCGCGAAGGTGCGAAGGCGTTTGGTTCGGAAAAAATTGTTCTTTCCACGCAGGTAAAAAAGGACGAGAATTTCGCAAGCGGCTATCAGGTTTACATCGACGGCGCGAGAACCGCGACCAGACTTGACGCAATCGAATGGATAAAACGCGCGGAAGAACTCGGCGCGGGCGAAATTTGCGTCAACAGCATAGAAAACGACGGAGCGGCAAGCGGTTACGATTTAGAGCTAATGAAAAAAGCCGGCGCGGCGGTAAAAATTCCGTTAATCGCGTCGGGCGGAGCGGGCAAACCCGAGCATATTTACGACGTTTTCACGCAAACGAATGCCGACGCGGCAATTATCAGCAGCATGTTATATTCGCCGCGCCTTGAAAAAAACTACACGCCGCAAGAATTAAAAACGTTTCTCGCCGAAAAAGGTGTAGCAATAAACCCCTACATTTGATATTCTTATCAGTATGAGAAAAACATATATAGCACTGCCTAAAACCATGCGCTTATTGCCAAGGTTTTACGAAGTATTTAAAAAAGCGGGGTATGTTTCCGCAAAACTGGAGACGTCCATTGCCCAAAAAACTCAGAAGCAGTTGGAATATGAAAGCGACTGCGGGCAAGCGGCATTTTTGTTGGTTAACAACATGGATATTCCGCAATATGTGGACAGAAACTGGGCGGAAATAGGCTTTACCGCTTTTGATTGTTACCGCGAATACGAGTTGTACAGCACAAAGGGCGGTCATGCCATGCGCGGTGATAATTTTATTACAAACCTGCTGCCCGACTTGGGGTTTTGCAAGAACGCGCGTTTTTGCGTTGCGGGCTTGCCCGAGAAGAAGGAGTTTTACGAAAAGTGTAAAACATCCGATGAAAAGGTGCTTACGGTTGCGTCGTTTTATCCGGCAATTACGTCGAATTTTTTCGCGCGAAAAGGAATTCTTGCGGATACAATTAAAATTATGGGTTCGTCGGAATTAATGCCGATTCACGGCGGAGTGGATGTAATTTTCGACATCGTTGAAACAGGAAGCGCATTGGTCGAAAACGGGTTAATCATCTACGAAGAAGCCATGCCGATTAAGACGAAAATTCTGGTGAGCAAGGCTGCGTTGAAATACGACGAAAAAATTTCGGTAATGATAGAGGCGTTGCGCAATGCGATTGAATCGTGATTTATCAGCAATAAAAAACCGCAAAAATTCACAGACAAACGAAAGCATAACTGCAAGCGTTGCGGCAATTATCGCCGATGTGCGTAAAAACGGTGACGAAGCCTTGCGCCGCTATGCAAAAAAATACGACGGCTTCACGGGAACGAATCTCGCGCTTACTGCGGAAGAACGCACGGAAACGCTAAAGCGTTTGTGTGGCGACGTGCCTTTAACCATTGCCGAAACAGGCGGTATCAATTTCGATTGGATAGTGAACGAAAACAGCAGTGATTTTTTTCGCATTTTGCATCGCGCCGCTGAGCGGATAAAAGAATTCCACAAAAACCAAACAGAAAAATCATGGAGCATTTATAAGGAAAACGGCGTTATGATGGGACAGATTATTCGTCCGTTGGAACGCGTTGCTTTGTATGTGCCGGGCGGAACGGCAGTTTTAACTTCGACTTTATTAATGTGCGCCGTTCCCGCGCAGCTTGCGGGCGTAAAGGAAATCGTAATTTTCACGCCCGTAAAAGAGGACGACAGGGTTTCCGACGAAATAATTCAGGCGGCAACGGGTTGCGGCATTACGGAAATCTACAAAATCGGAGGCGTTCATGCAATTGCCGCCGCGGCATACGGAACGGAGACGATTCCGAAGGTCGATAAAATCGTCGGACCGGGCAGCATTTTTGTTGCGACTGCGAAGCGTCTTGTTTACGGCGATGTCGATATCGACATGGTCGCGGGTCCGTCGGACGTGCTTGTTATCGCGGACGAAACCGCAAACGCGAAATATGTCGCGGCGGATTTACTCAGCCAAGCCGAACACGACACATTGGCGAGTTCGATTTTAATTTCGACGAGTGAAAAATTAATTTCGGAAGTGGAAAAAGAAATTGAACGACAACTTACTTATTTAAATCGCAAAGAAATTATTCAGGAATCCCTGAAAAATTTCGGCGCGGCGGTTTGCGTTTCTTCAATTGAAGAAGCGTTTGAAATTTCGAACAGCCTTGCGCCCGAGCATCTTGAGGTTTTAACAGCCGACCCGATTTCTCATTTGCCGAAAATAAAAAACGCGGGTTCGATTTTCTTGGGCGAAAACACGCCTGAGCCGTTGGGCGATTACATGAGCGGCACAAATCACGTTTTGCCGACGGGCGGAACGGCAAAATTTTTCTCGCCGCTGGGTGTTTACGATTTTGTAAAACACAGTTCGTATAGTTATTATCCGCGCCACGCTTTGGCGGATTTAAAAGACGACACAATAAAATTCGCATTGTCGGAAGGGCTGGACGCGCACGCAAATTCTATAAAAGTAAGGTTTGAGTGAGTTGAATGATTTCCTTAGCGAAAAGGCAAAAAAATTAACGCCGTATGTCGGCGGATTGCAGCCGAGGGAAGATGGCTGGATAAAACTTAATACAAACGAAAATATGTATCCGCCTTCGCCGAAAATGACAGAGGCGTTAAATGTTGCGGATTTTTCGCGTTTGCGACTTTATCCCGACGGTGACAGCGCGATTTTGGCTTCGGCGATTGCGGATGTTTTAGGCGTAAAAAAAGAAAATATTTTCTGCGGAAATTCTTCCGACGAAGTTTTGGCGTTGGCTTATCAGGCGTTTTATACCGGAAAATCCAATGTTATTTCGCCCGATGTGTCATACGGATTTTACCCTGTTTGGGGCGAAATGTATGATGTCGGGCTTTCTTTCGCGCCGGTTCGTGATGATTTTTCAATTGACACAGATGATTACAAAAATTCAAACGGCGTAATTATCGCCAATCCCAATGCCCCGACAAGCCTTGCTTTGGGGCTTTCCTGCATCGAAAAAATCGTAGCGAACAACCCGAACGGCGTTATTTTAATCGACGAGGCGTATATTGATTTCGCGCAGGTCGAAAGCGCGGTTTCACTTTTGGATAAATACGAAAACTTATTGGTCGTGCGTACGTTTTCGAAATCGCATTCCATGGCGGGGTTGCGCGTTGGATTTGCGGTTGGTTCTCCCGCGTTGATTGACGGTTTGCGGCGCGTGAGGGATGCGTTTAATACGTATCCGTTGGATATGCTTGCGCAAATTGCGGCGACGGCGGCGTTTTCGGATGTTGCATATACAAAGGATGTAACCGCGAAAATTATAAAAACACGCGAAAAAACCATTGCGGCTCTGAGAGAAGCGGGCGTCAACGTTCTTGATTCACAGGCGAATTTTATTTTTATGGAATGCGCAGACGCGGAAGCGTTGTATAAATTTTTATACGAAAATAAAATTTTGGTACGTTATTGGAAGATACCGCGCATAAAAAATTTTTTGCGCGTTTCAATAGGAACCGACGAAAACATGGAGGTGGTTGTGCAATGCGTAAATCGGTTTTGGAGCGCAGAACAAACGAAACATTTATAAACTTAGACCTTAATTTGGACTTGAAGGACCAAAGCGAAATTTACACCGGCATAGGATTTTTCGACCATATGCTGGAGCTTTTGGCGTTTCGTGCGGGTGTTTCGCTGCAACTGGAATGCCAGGGCGATTTGCAGATTGACAATCATCACACGGTTGAGGATGTCGGAATTTGCTTGGGACAGGCGTTGAAAATCGCGCTGGACGACAAGGCGGGCATTGCGCGTTATGCGTCGGTTTCTCTACCAATGGACGAAGTTCTTGTGAACTGCGCACTCGACATTTGCGGACGCGGACATTTGGTTTTCAACGCAGAAATTTCCGCCGAAAAATGCGGCACATTCGAAACGGAAATGACGGAGGAATTCTTCCGCGCGTTCGCGCATAACGCGGGCGTAACGCTTCACATAAATTTGGCTTACGGAAAAAACGCGCATCACATCATCGAGGCGATGTTCAAGGCACTCGGTTGCGCACTCGGCGAGGCGATTAAGGTAGACGGCATCGAAATTCCATCGACCAAGGGGGTTCTGTAATGTTAATTATTCCGGCAATTGATTTGCAGGGCGGGCAGGCAGTGATGTTGTATCAAGGCGATTACGGCAAAAAAACGGTTTATAATCCCGACCCCGTAAAAGCGGCAAAGTCATTTGAAGAAATGGGCGTGAAATTTCTTCATGTTGTTGACCTTGACGGCGCGAAAGACGGCAGCACCGCTAACTTTGAAACAATCAAAAAAATTCGTGCGGCGATAAAAATTCCGATGCAGCTCGGTGGCGGAATTCGCAGCGCGGAAGTTGTTTCGATGTACTTAGACATCGGCGTAAACCGCGTAATTTTCGGAACTGTCGCCGTTACGAATCCCGACTTCGTTAAAGAAATGATTGCGAAACACGGCGCGGATAAAATCGTTGTCGGCGTTGACGTTCGAAACGAAATGGTTTCAACCGCGGGTTGGCTTTCCGACAGCGGCGTAAATTATTTGGAATTTATCGAAAAACTGAAATCATTCGGCGTAAAGTATCTTGTAGTCACCGATATTTCACGTGACGGCACGCTCACTTCGCCAAATTGGGATATGTACGAAAAAATTAAGGGCATAAACGTTGTAGTTTCCGGCGGCGTTGCGGAGGAAAGTCATATTAAAAAAGCCGCAAAATATTATGCCGTCATAGTCGGCACGGCTTTCTATGAGGGAAGGGTGGATTTGAAAAAATGCCTTTTACAAATGTAAATCCCGAAAAAATAAAATGGAACGAAAATGGTCTCATCCCCGCAATTGTGCAAGATTACTATAACGGGCGCGTCTTGATGCTTGCATATGTAAGCCGCGAAAGCTTCGAGGTTATGCAACAAAAAGGAGAGGCTTGTTTTTGGTCGCGCTCACGCAAAAAATTGTGGCACAAGGGCGCGACATCGGGCAATGTGCAGAGAATAAAGCATCTCGCGCTTGATTGCGATAACGATACGCTGTTAATTCTCGCGGAACAAATCGGCGGCGGCGCGTGTCACACCGGCGACTACACCTGCTTCGGTAACGAAGAACACGGCGCGTTCAATATCGTAGAACGCGATTTCGAATTAATCAAAGACCGCGCCGTAAACCCGAAAGAAAATTCATACACGAATTATCTGCTCGAAAAAGGAATCGACAAAATCTGCAAAAAAATCGGCGAAGAATCCGCCGAAACCATCATCGCCGCGAAAAATAACAATCCCGAAAATCTAACCGCCGAAATCTCCGATTTGGTATATCATCTGCTCGTGCTTATGCATGAACGCGGAGTTTCACCGAAAGATATAATCACCGAATTGGAAAATCGGAGGAATAAAGTTGAGCGAACTTAAAGCAGAAGAATACAAACGTTTCGAAGACACAAAGCATCTTCGCGAAGACGGAAGCGAGTATTGGCTTGCTCGCGAATTATCAGTTGAGTTGGATTATTCAAAATGGCAGAATTTTTCCAAGGTTTTGGACAAGGCAAGGCTTGCATGTAAGAACAGTGGATTTGATATGGATGACCATTTTACCGAGGTCAGTAAAATGGCTGAAACAGGGGGCGGAACGACCAAAAGAAACATAATCGACTACGCGAAGCCGAGCATGACGCAGGATTAATTACCAACGAAGAATACGCAATTTTCCAAAACGCGGGATACAAGGGTTTATACGGCGGACTTGATGTCGAGGATATTCACGAACGAAAGGGGCTAAAGAAAAAGGGAAAAATTCTTGATTTCATGGGAAGCGAAGAATTAGCGGCAAATCTTTTCCGCATCACGCAAACGGAAAGTAAGCTAAAGCGCGAGAAAGTGCAGGGTGTACAAAACGCAACTTCTACGCATTTCACCGTAGGGAGAAAAGTAAGGCAAACTATCAAAGACTTAGGCGGCACAATGCCGGAGAATTTACCCACGCCCGAAAAAAGCATAACACAAGTTGAGCGTGAGCAGATAACGGAATTAAAGCAAAAGGCAAGGACAAAATCATTAATGCTGGACGAATAAAAAATAGCGAGGTGGATATGTATAAAAAAAAATTTTTCATTTTAATTATATTAGCAGTGATTTTTTCCGCTTGCGGAAATGAAAGAGAAATGCCTACGGAGCTTGGAATTCCGATAACGGAAATTGCGGTGCCGGAAGAAACATACGAGCCGGAAATTATTCTGCCGGAGGAAACGCCTGAGCCGGAAGAAATCCCCGAATCCGTTGAGCTGCGAAATACGGTGATGTTCGAAAGCGGGATAATGGGAATAAAACTAAGTGTGGTGCGTCCGGCAGGGTGGGAGTTACGGGCTCTTACAACTGCCGGCGTTTCGATGCATATAATGTATTCTACGCAGACGACGGAAAGCGATTTTTCATTTGCAATTTCGCAGGAAACAACGCATCCGTCTGATTTCCGTCCGCCTTATGAATACGCAGACTGGCGAGACCGTTGGCAGCAGCCCGAGATGCCGTCCGATGTTTTCGTGACAGAACACGGCATAACGATTGTGGAATATTCATTGACGGCGCAACATCTGTGGAATGAAGATTTATATAAAACGGCATTATTTATTTTCCGCGAGGACGGACGCGACTACAGAGAAATTCCCGGAACGCAAATTTTTTATCTCGCGGCGTTTGATGTCCGTGAAGAAAATTTTGAGCTTTTTTACGACGAAGCGCGTGCTGTTTTAAACAGCCTTCAATTTCACGACGGCGCGGAGGTTGCGTTCGAACCTTCTGCGCAAGCCGATGCAATCGGCATTACTGCGCGGAATTTTCCGCGGATTGACGGTTCGACATCTGTGGTTGCGCTGATGCGGGAAATGATTTGGGCTATGTATGACGCACCCGAGCAGTGGCAAATCTCCGTGCCGTACTATGCGTCGCGAACCGTTCCTTCATACGAACTGCTGATTAACAATTATGTAGATTTAATTTTGGTTCCCGAACCTTCCGAGCATGTTTTGCTTCTCGCCGAAAACGCCGGCGTGGAATTGGAATTTATTCCGATTGCCGTTGAGGC
>JAIRVD010000001.1 GCA_031254075.1 Clostridiales bacterium | reverse complement strand
TTTTTGCGAATACAAGTCACTAAAGGAACACACGACCTCGCCGTAATTTACATTAACGATACGCAATTTACGCAGTGGGACGAATACGCGTTTGTTCTTGATATAAGCCCGTATATGCTTTCGGAAGAATCCCTGACTATTTTTGCGGAAGACACAGAAGGGAACATTTCGAATACGATTTTATTTGTTCCGCCGCCGATACGACCCGCGCCGAACAATTTAACTCCAGAAGGACAAGGCGTTTTAACCGACCGCATCATGAGCCATGAGTGGATAGAATTCATTACAATAACGTCTCGCGGCGGCAACGTGTTTCATCTTGTTGTTGACCACACACGCGAGAACAACAACGTATATTTTTTAAATTCCGTAACTGAATGGGATTTGATGATGTTGGCGGAACAAGCGGAAACAGTCATGCCGCCGATAAACACGCAAACATTTTCACCCGTCGCGGAAACGGAATCGCCTCCGGAGACGCTGCGTCCAACGCCGCGCCCTTCCGAAGAAGAAAGTCCACCAAGTGGGAAAAGGAGCATATCGTCTTCGTTGATATTAGTTGGTCTTTTCGCACTTGCCGGAGTTGGTGTTGCGCTATGGAAAATCAATGCAATTAAAAAGCAGAAAGCCGAGGCAAATAAATCAGACGACACCGAATACGAAGATGACGAATATGAAGATTTCGGCGATGAAGAATCCGATGAGTCACCGGATGACAATGCAGACATTAACGAGTTGCAGCACGGAATTGAGGGGTACGAATCAGGTAAAACGGAAATGATAGAGGTAACAATGGGCGAACTGACTGCGGAAGTTTATGAATAAACGCAATCAAAAAGAGTTGTTGGATTTTCGCCAATGGCTCTTTTTAATTGCCGAAAGGGGCAAAAATTTATGACGCTTGTAATCGCAGAAAAGAAATCGGCAGGTGAAGCAATAGCCAATGTCATAGGTGCGAAACAAAAAAAAGACGGTTACTACGAAGGTAATTCCCATATAGTTACGTGGTGTGTAGGGCATTTAATCGGCTTGGCAGACCCGTCTGTTTATGACGAAAAATACGTCAAATGGAGCATCGCGGATTTGCCTATAATTCCCGACAAGTGGTTGTACCGACCAAACAGCAGAACTAAGGCGCAATTAAAAACTGTTAAAGACCTTCTAAAACGCAGCGACATTAAAACCGTCGTAAACGCTTGCGATTCCGGGCGCGAAGGCGAATTAATTTTTCGTGAAATTTACGAACAATGCAACTGTAAAATTCCGTTCAAACGTTTATGGATTTCATCAATGGAAGAATCGGCGATTTCCGAGGGCTTCAAAACACTCCGTGCCGGGCGTGATTACGAAAACCTATACCAATCGGCTCTTTGCCGAAGCAAAGCGGATTGGCTCGTCGGAATGAATTATTCCCGGTTGTTCGGCTGCGTGTATAAAATCAACGGATGCAGCATCGGGCGTGTTCAAACCCCCACATTGGCAATGATTGTGAACCGCGAAGAAAAAATTGCAAATTTTGTTAAGGAACCGTTTTACATTGTTGAAATTTCAAACGGCGAATTTACCACAAGCCGTGAAAAAATTTCCGATAAATCCGTTGCCGAAACAATTTTAAAAAAATGCAATGACAAAACGGCAACGGTTGCGTCGGTGGTAAAACAAGAAAAAACCGAAGCACCGCCAAAGCTTTTCGACCTTACTACGCTTCAAAAGGAAGCTAACCGCATGTTTGGTTTTTCGGCAAGCCAAACGTTAAAATGTGTGCAAAGTCTTTACGAAGCCAAGCTGCTCACATATCCTCGCACAGATTCGCGTTATATAACGGAAGATATGGCGGGACGTATTCCGTCATTGGTTGATGATGTCGCGGGTATTCTTCCCTTCGATGTCAAAGTTGAAAGCTGTAATGTCGGATGCATTGTAAATAACGCGAAAGTATCCGACCACCATGCGATAATTCCCACTCCCACGACCGCAGGCGTAAGTCTTTCTTCTTTGGATTCTGATTCAGCCGCAAAAAGAATCTTGCTGATGGTTTGCACGCGGCTTGTCTCTGCTGTGGGCGAAAAGCATGTCTTTGCCGAAACGGTTGTGTCCTTGGATTGCGAAGGGGAAGCCTTAACCGCCAAGGAAAAAACGGTTGTAAAGCCCGGTTGGAAAGCTATTGAACAGGCATTTTCATTATATTGCGGTAAGGATAGGAAAACGGAAGAAAAACCGTTGCCACCGATTTCCGAAGGTCAGCAATTTTCGGCGGAAGCCACCATGCGCGAGGGCTTCACTTCGCCGCCAAAGCATTACAACGAAGATTTGCTGTTATCGGCAATGGAAACAGCCGGGCGCGAAGATATGCCCGAAGATGCCGAGCGTATGGGAATCGGAACGCCCGCAACACGCGCAGACATTATCGAAAAACTTATAAAGCAAGAATATATCGTGCGTGACGGAAAGCTTTTACTTCCGACAGAGAAGGGCGTAAACCTCATCAAGGTGCTGCCCGAGTCTGTAAAATCGCCGTTATTAACTGCTGATTGGGAAGACGACTTAAAGCGCATGGAGCGCGGTGAAATAACCGCTGCCCGGTTCATGAATTCGCAAAGCGAATATATCGCGGCAATCATAAAACATAACAACACCGCAAAAGAAGAATTTAGAACGCTGTTTTCATCTGACAATTCACAATTCGCGAAAGAGGCTTTGGGAAAATGCCCGTGGTGCGGCGAAAGCGTGTATGAAAATAAGGCGGGGTTTTCATGCTCCGAAACGGATTGCAAATTTGTTATTTGGAAAGAAAATAAATACTATTCACCGCTGAAAGGCAAAACCCTAACCGCCGCCAACGCGAAAGCGTTATTGACAGACGGGAAAGTATTTTTGAAAGGCTTACTGTCCAAGGATGGCAAGAAAAAATACGATGCCACGTTGATTCTTGACGACGGTATCGACGAAAGAAACGGCAATCGCGTTATCAATTTCAAGATGGAGTTTCCGAAAAAATAAAAAATGCGAAACCCAACTTTTTATCAATTTGAGAAAAAGATGGGTTTCATCTGATTTTAGTATTGTGCTAAAATGAACATATAAAATATCAAAGGGAAGGGGTAGTCATAATGGAAACACTGACGAGTAATTTTATTAAGATTGAACCGTGGCATACCCCTTCAATAAAGGAACTGTTCGACATTGCGCGGCACGGAACATCATTCAGGATATTATACCCGGAGTTGATTCACGCGCTTACAAGGAGAGAAAGCCTTGATGTAAATATGTTCGCAGAGCCGCCCGCAATCTATGACGAAATAGAGCAAGAATATTATGCGTTTGTAGCTTGCGCGGTTCATTACCATTTTAAAAAGCGCGAACTTGACGTTCCGAGTTGGGTTCATTATGACGCATATAAAATTCCCTATGATGAGGGCAGTAAGCGAAATATCTACGAACACCCCATTTTGGAGTACCATAATGTGCGGCTGTCATTAAGAGATTTGGGGGAAATTGCGACATGAACTCGCCTAACGAAAAAACACAAATGGATAAAGATACCATCTTGAAATTACTGACCATACTCAACACAATGTTAAACGCCAATGATGAAAAGTTAGATGTTATAATGGTCGGCGGTGCAAATATGTGTGCCGTCCAAATGGGGAGAGTTTCAACGCACGATATAGATACCTATTGCACGCAAAAAGAAACCCTGTATGTATATAGGGATAAAATAAAAAACATGATGGAAATAAGTGAAGACTGGCTAAATGCCGGGGCAGACCTATATATGACCCCGCAAATAATTGAAGAATCCCTTGTTTTCAAGTCTTTCAGTAATTTGACCGTCCGTACTCCAACCGATGAAGCAATGTTGGCACTAAAAGTGACGGCGGCGCGAGATGAAAAACTGTTCCATGATGTTGATGATGCCGCCTTTTTGCTCAAAAAATTGGGAATTAATGATGTTGAATCAATCAAAAAAATTGTTGACCGATATAAACCGAAATGGTGGGACAAGTTCGGTTATGCAGAATCGTTTTGCAAAAAAGCATTGAGTAAGGCGTGGGACGAACATTCAGAAGTTATCAGCAACCCGCCGCAAAAGAAAACCCTTAGTTTTGAGGAGCGCATGGAAAAAGCAAAAAGACAAGTCGCGGAACAAAAAAAAGACAAGTCCGCACCAGGCAAAAATAAAGACCACAATGACAGATAAAACGCTGACAAGATAAATAATTCTTTTCGGCGTTTTTTTTGCTCATTTCGTCCCAACTCAAGATATTGCCGGTATATTTTTACATAATTTTGTTATGGTCACAATTATTCTCTGTGCAGAGGTGAAATATTTATGAACATAACCAACATTCCCGACGAAAGGCTTGAAGAATTATTCGCCCCTTTAAGTTACAAGGGCTTTCTTCAAAGCATGTCATATTTTCACGGATACAGTTGGCGCAATATTTTTTTGATATACAAGCAAATGCCCCATGCCACAAAACTTGCCGAGTATGACGGTTGGAAGCAGTTCGGGCGAAAGGTCAAGCGAGGAAGCAAGACAATAAAAATTCTCGCGCCGATTCCACAAGAGGCACGCACGAAGTTAATCGAAAAAATTGATACTGAGACAGGCAAAGCAATTCTTGACGAAAACGGAAAACGAGTTATGGAAGAACAGATTATTCCTGTGCCGCCTAAGTTCGAAGAAAAGCGTGTGTTGGATATCTCTCAAACGTATGGCGAACCCGTATTTCGGTTTGCGGGCGATGTTCTTGCAAATGATTTTCTTCGTGATGCGTCTATAGACGCATTGAAAAAAGTGCTTGGCGGTGAATTTGAAACGCCGAGAAATGTTTTATCAATCATTCGTGAATTATCGCAAACAATGGAAACAAGCGCATTGACGGATGATTGGAAAACCTTAATAACAGAAAGCGTGTCATTTGTTATCGGCAAGCGTTTTGGAGCGGAAGAAATCGCCGCA
>JAIRVD010000385.1 GCA_031254075.1 Clostridiales bacterium | reverse complement strand
CTTTATTATGCCCCCAATCGTTGACGAAGTTCTCCGAGAGTGGGAGCAGTATTGCAGTCGAAAAGGCATCCAGAGTGAGTTTGTCTTCGCAAACTCAAAAAACGGTGAAATGCGAACATATTCCGGATTGCGCAGCCTATTCAGAAGATTCGTAGAGCGACATAATTTACAAGGCGAAGGAGCAACTCTGTATACCCTCCGCCACACATTCGCCACGATTCTTCTTGAACAGCGAGAGAATCCAAAAATTGTCATGAACCTAATGGGTCACACGAAGGTAAAAACAACTCTCGACCTATACAGCCATGTCGTCGATGATACGGTGTACGAAGTAACTGCCCAAACATTGGACGGCGTGTATAATGCTTTGACGCAAAAGAAAAACTCGCCAATCTCGGCAGAATAACAGGTTTTTCTTCTTAAAAGTCGTGTAGCAATTTATGTAGCAACGCGGATAATTTTAGGCAATTTAAGAGGGGAAAACTTGCAATTTTCACCTGATAAATTCCACTCTTGCAGCAGTCAAAACAAACAAAAAAGCCCGTAATCACGGACTTTTCGGAGAAGCGCGAAACGAGATTCGAACTCGCGACCCTCGCCTTGGCAAGGCGATGCTCTACCACTGAGCCATTCGCGCGAATATTGGTGGACCGGGTGCATCAGCGGGTGGCGGGAATCGAACCCGCGTATTCAGCTTGGAAGGCTGATGTTCTACCATTGAACTACACCCGCATATGCCCGGAGTCGGAATTGAACCAACGACACGAGGATTTTCAGTCCTCTGCTCTACCAACTGAGCTATCCGGGCACGAAGAAAATTAATGTGCGGAGTCAAAGGCGAAAGCCAGTATAAACCACACATTAATCTTCGTCAAGGGAAAAAATGCAAATTTTTGCAAATTTTACTCAAACTCTTCGGCAAGGATAACAGCTCGGTTTGAGTGTTGGCTGATAATGCCCGAAACAAGGTGCAAAACAATTTCTGTTTCACGTTCGTCGAGACGGGTCAGCAGGGTTGTGATTTTGCGGCGGATGAAGGCTACATTGCTTCCGCCGTCTTCACGAACGGAAAACGCGGGTTCGGGTTCTGCAAAAAGCGTGTCGATTTGCAGATTGAAAACTCGTGAGAGTTTTTCGAGCGTAACGGCGGTTGCGCCGCGTTCGCCTCTTTCGATTAACCCCATGTGAGAAATAGTGAGGTCAAGTGCTTCGGCGAGTTCTTCTCGCGTCATCTTGTGCAATTCGCGTTCTTTGCGAATGTTTTGACCGATCGTTTTGTCGAGACGGCCTTTGATTTTCTTTGTTAGAGCTCTGTTCAAGTCATTCCCCTCTTTTTCATTGAGATTTGTACTGACGTATTGTACCTATTTGATTGAAGTCATGGAAGCAACACGATGATTTTTATTTATACACAGTTGGTTTCAATCGCCAATATTATTGTATTCATCAACTGTTAATGCTATAATTTGACAATCATTATACCGAAAGTGTGATTTCGTGCCGAGAAGAACGTCAAGGTCCGCTCCTGCGCCTGTAAAGTCCGAAAAATCCAATGCGCTGATGAATGAAGTGAAATTTCTTGCTTTGGCTGCGGTTGGAATTTTGTTTTTAATCGCAATGTTTTTTCCCGAAAGCATGGGTGTTTTCGGAAGATATTCGCGTAACGTTCTTTTCGGATTCTTCGGCTACGGAGCCTTTGTTTTACCCGTCGGAGCTTTGGCATTTGCAGTTGCGAAACTCATCTCTAGAGATTTAAAATTGCCAATCATAAAAATTATTGCCGCGTTCTGGCTTATTTTATCCCTTTTACATATTTTTATTTTTAATCCGACTTCTATGAGGAACGAAGCGGGCGAAGAAGAAGCAAAAAACATTATTATTGATGTTTTCTCGCAGGGACGGGCTTCGGGCGGCGGATTTTTCGGAATGATTGTCGGTTTGCCCGCGAATTCGCTGCTTGGAATCGGCGCGCCTATTGCGATTATTGCGGCGATTATTGTTTTGATTGTTCTTATAACAGGGCGTTCGTTTGTAAACTTCGTCGGACAGGGCGTCGGAAAGGCACGCGATTATTACGAAGAAGCACGACGAAACGATATCGAACGTTTCGAAAATGATGCCGAAGATGATGTTCCCGAAAATGTGATAAAAATCGGTCCGCGAGTTCGCGACGAAAAACGCAACGAAAAACCAAAAAAAGGCAACTTTGTAGAATTCGAAAAACCCGAGGAAACAAATGTGATTCAATTGCCGCAAAAAATTATGCTTGTAAACGAAGAAGTCGATACCGGTCCGAAAAAAACAAATCCTTTGTTTGCGCCGCGTCCCGTTGTTCCGGAAACTTCGCATAAGGATAAGCGCGTTGATATTATTTCATTCCCCGCGACAATTTCCGGCGAATCGGCACATTCTTCCGCCGAGCAAACGCACGACGAAGAATTTCAATTTCCCGAGGACGCGTATAATTACAATTATTTCAAAGAAAATGTTTCCGATGAGGCGATTATTTTGCCCGTTGAAGATATTGATTATTCCGCAGGACCCGTTGTAAAGGGCTTAATCGAAGGCGGCGAGCAATCGGAAATGACTCCGCTTTTCGGTGATGACGGCGACGATTTACTTGAGTACGACGAATTCGCGGCATACGCAAACTCAACGAAAAAAAGCGCGATGCCTGCGATAAACATCGAAAATCCTTCGCATACTTATGAAAATTATCAACTGCCGTCGTTGAATCTGCTTTCGAAAAACGAACGCGCAACGGTAAGCGCGGAATCGCGCACGCAAATCATGGAAAATTCTCGCATACTCGAGGAAACGTTGCGCAGTTTTAAAATCGAGTCCAAAGTCGTCGAAGTAAGCGTCGGTCCTACCGTTACGCGCTATGACCTTTCGCCCGGCACAGGTGTGAAGGTTTCTTCTATTTTAAATTTAAGCAATGACCTTGCACTTAATCTTGCCGCGCAGGGTTTACGCATTGAGGCTCCCGTGCCCGGAAAATCCGCCGTCGGAATTGAAATTCCGAATAAGGAACCGCAGGGTGTTTTTCTGAGAGAAATTTTAGAAGACGAACGATTTTTAAATTTTCCGTCAAAGCTCGCGTTCGCGGTCGGAAAAGATATTGCGGGAAGCCCGATTATCACTGACATTACAAGAATGCCGCATCTGCTTATCGCGGGCGCGACGGGCAGCGGAAAATCCGTTTGCATCAACACGCTAATCACGAGTCTGCTGTATAAAGCGCGTCCCGATGAAGTAAAATTATTGATGATTGACCCTAAGGTCGTTGAATTAAGCGTTTATAACGGCATTCCGCATTTGTTGATTCCCGTTGTTACCGACCCGAAAAAGGCGTCGGGTGCGTTAAGCTGGGCTGTCGCCGAAATGGAAACGCGCTACGGCATGTTTGCCGAAAGCGGCTGTCGCGATTTAAAGGGCTATAATAAGTTTGCGGAGCAGAGCGGTGAGCCCGAGCTTCCGCAAATCGTAATCGTAATCGACGAACTCGCCGATTTGATGATGGCATGCAAGGGCGAAGTCGAAGAAGCGATTTGCCGTCTCGCGCAAAAGGCGCGTGCGGCGGGTATTCATTTAATCGTCGCGACACAGCGTCCTTCCGTTGACGTTATCACCGGCTTGATTAAGGCGAATATTCCGTCGCGTTTGGCATTTATGGTTAGCAGCGGCATCGACAGCCGAACCGTTTTGGATATGTACGGCGCGGAAAAGCTTCTCGGTAAGGGCGACATGCTCTTCCTTCCGATGGGGCAGAACAAACCGATTCGCGTGCAAGGCGGATTTATTAGATCGGAAGAGCGT
>JAIRVD010000323.1 GCA_031254075.1 Clostridiales bacterium | reverse complement strand
TCAAATATATTTTTTTAATAATAAAAAAAATTTTCTGTTTTGTAAAACATTTTCTTATTAAAATAAAATACGGCGCATGTTCCGCGCCGTATTTAATATTAAATTTGACTGATTAATTTATAAATACCGATAGCGTTTCCGAAACGTTCTGCCCATTATTGTTGCGGGCGGTGATGGTGAAGGTTGTTGATGAGGTGGTTTGACCGGTGAGGGGCTGCGCCCACACAAGCCATTCGATAGTGCCGTCATTAAGGGTGCGGTTGCGATAGGTTTCAACGGTGAAATTGCTTCCCCATCCGGAGGCTTGAAGGGTGTGAACGTCGGAAGAAGTTGTAACGCGGAACTCAGCAATGCCGCCTGAATGAATTGATTGTGAACGGCTCGGGCTGATGTTGAGAATTTGGGCGGAGCTGTTATTGGTTGTACTCCAGATGCTTCGCGTGTCGTCAGCAGATAGGTTGTGGACGTTACCGGTTTGGCTGGAAACGCCGACGGAGATTGTTCCTGAAGAAGTGGAGCCGGACCATGTGTCAACGGACCAAGTACGATTGCCTGAGCCGCTGTTTGTTCTGGTGAGTTCGACGCGGTTGCTGTTACCGGGAACAACGACCCATACGGATTCAGCGTGTTGGTTGGTTGTGACGGTGATTCTGAGAGTGCTACTTGTAATCCAAGAAGCCGTTGGCGTTCCGACAATGGAGGCATTCCAAGTCCCGACAGAAATATTTTCGTTGCGTGAAGCCGCACCCGTTTCGGTTCTGGTGGTGTTTGCGAAAACAACTACGTTGCCGGAGCGTGACGGATTGAATGTGACTGTCCAGTTGCGCGTTGACGAGGAAGTATTTGAGCGCGACGCGTTGATTTCTCTGCCGTCAACGGTGCGTACCCAAACATGTTCGGCATCGGCGTTTGTGCGAATCGTAAACGTAATGCTTCCGCTTTCGGAAACATTGCGGTTGCTTACGGTAACGCTTTGGATTGTCGGATTAGTCGGGGAAACAAACGGCTGAGAAAGTGTTAAGTTGTGGGTTCGTGTTGCCGCACCCGGCCAGTTGTAGCTTCGGTTGGAGCCTATTTCAACTTCCTGCGCTGCCCATGCTGCAGGGCGGAAATTTATTGTCCAAATACGATGGTTTGTACCTTGTGAAATCATTTCTCCACGGGCGAATCTACCTGTTCCGCGGGCGTTATTTACTCTGTCAAAGTTTGCCCAGACGTCCGTAGTTTCGATTCCTGTTACAACGGTAAGTTGAACCTGTCCCGACGCTGTTGCGGGGGTTTCCGTGATGCTCGCGATTGCGACGGGTCCCAAGTCGGCAGGAGCCGCAGGAATTGTCACCGTCGTCGTTGTCGAGGTGTTCGCCGTGGTTCCCGACACGGTAATCGGGATACTGACGCTTGACGCGCCGCTTTCGTTGTTAACGCTGTTTGCGTAAATCGTGACAGTGGATGAACGCGTAGGCGTAACAGTCAGCGACCAGTTATTTCCCGAAGAACGCGAACCCTGCGTTCTTACGCCGTCAACCAGCGCGAAAACAAACTGCGTTTGCGAAGTAGTTCTTACCGAAAACGTTATGCTTTGCCCCGGCGCTATATTCGAACGGTCCATTGCTACGTTCGTAAACGCAGGTTCTGCCGTAACAGGAACGGCCGCGATAAACAAAAACGCAACCGCTGTTGCCGCAAAAATTCTTAAAACTGAAAATCCTGTTTTCGAAATCAATTTCAACATCTCCTTTTTACATATTCTTATGAATCTTTCCAATATCATACTATAAAGTCATCGGAATAATATGTCAATTTTGTTGCAGCACATACAATCGCGTGTTATTATAATTGCGGAGGTGGTCATTTTATGGCTTACAAAATTACAGATGCCTGTATTTCATGTGGTGCTTGCGTAGACCAATGCCCCACAAGCTGCATTTCCGAGGGAACGCCTTATGTAATTAATGCTCCGGAATGCATCGCGTGCGGCGCTTGCGCCAACACTTGCCCGGTATCTGCTTGCGTGCAGGAGTAAGAAGAAAAGAACATAGAAGAGAAAAAAACCTTGGAAAATAATCCGAGGTTTTTTATTTTTGGAATAAAACTGCGAAAATGAAACGTGGGATGTCGAGCATTCGTTTTGCGCGGGATGGTTGGCGGATTAGGCGGTGAAACCATTCGAGACCGAGTTTGCGCATCAGTGGAGGGGCGAGTTTTACGTTGCCAGCCATGATATCTATGGTTCCGCCGAGACAGAGGGTTATTTTTGCGTTTAAATTTCTGTTGCGCGTTGCCAAGATTTCCGCGCGCGGCATTCCGGTGCAAACGAGAAGAATGTCAGGCGAGAGGTTATTTATTTCGGACATTATTTTTTTTTCTTCTTCGGCGGAAAAAAATCCGTGGTGTAAGCCGATGACTTTCAAATATTGAAAACGCGATTCCATATTTTTTTTTGCGTTTTCGGCGACACCGGGAGTCCCGCCCAAGAAATATGCGGTAAAATTGCGTTGTTTCGCGCAGAGAGCTTCAAATAATGCGAAGGCTGTGTCTACACCGCGAACGCGCTCGGGAAGTTTTTTTCGCAACAAAAAAGAGGCAACTACGATGCCTGTTCCGTCGGCGAGCGACAGGTCGGCATTGAGCAAAGCCTCGGCAAATGCGGAGTTTCTGCGTGCTTGCATAACCCCCTCAGGGTTTGGCGTAACGATTATGTGGTTTGCGGATCCGTTGAAAAAATTTTCCAAAATCTCAATGGCTTCCGCCTGCGTCAATTTTGCGAACGGAATTCCCAGAATTTCGATGGTTTCCATTATGATTCCGGAAATTTAAACATCGAATCGAATTTCGTCAGTAGCACGAAGTCGCCGCGAACCTTTATTCCGCCAATCATGAAAGCCTTTTGCGCTGTGGTTTTATTCTTTAACACATCGAGCCAAACGGCTGCGTCCGCCATAATGATTATATCGGGCGCCGGCGCGTTGCCTTTTGTGTAAGTGCATTCGGTGCTGTGAATATACAAAAAGCCGTCGAAATTTTCGCTGCCGGTGATATTAATTTGCACGACTGCCTGCAAACCTGCCGATAATTGCGGCTGAAAATAATCGGGCAAATTTTGCGTAAAGCCTTCGACTGTTCCGACGGCAGACGTTTTTGGTTTCGCGGGAGAATTTATCACGCTTAACGGAATCGGCTTTTTTTCCGACGGAGCAATTGCGGGCGCGGCGGGTTTGTCCGGTTTGACGGAAAAAAAATCGCCGCCTGAATATTTTTTTGAAAACAATTGTGAGAGTTCTTCGATTTCTTTTTCCTGCATTTCGTTGAACGGTTTGATGAAATCCGATTCAATGTTTTCTTTGCGAATTAACTCCGCTGTCGGAATTTCGATTTTATCAACAGCAACGGGAATCGACTCACCAAGCGAAAAATCACTCGGCATAATGTATTTTCGATTTTTGTGAACCGCACGGTAAAAATCTTCGGTCGCCCAATCAACGAATTCACCCGTTTCACCCTGCATTTCTTCCAGATGAGACGTTTGTAAACCGATTTGCGAAACATCGAATCCGCCCATACTCCTAACCATTCGCGAAAGATAATGCAGTGTTGTTCTTTCTCCGCCGTTTCGCGAAAGCGCGACCAACATGCAATGCTTACTTTCAAACACGCCGGAATAATCGGGATGCTCAAGATATTCAAAAAAACTTTGCATCAACGCGGTAGGCGCGAACAATTGCGCTGTACATGCCAAAACAATTCCGTTCGCGCTTTTCATTTTTTCCATTACATCGTCCAACGCTTTTATCGTTTCGCCCTCATAATGCGGCGGATGCAACGCTCCCAAATCAATCGTTTCCGTTTCAACGTTCAGCTCAAAAAAAATATTCTTCGTGCGGCTCAATATTTTTTCAAGACCGTGGTCGTAATGTTTCATGTTTCCGTAAATGTAAATTATTTTCATGGTTAACCCTCCAAAAAGCAGAGCGGTTTTTGCTCTGCGCACTTCTTTTCTCAATTATACACCATAAATTTTGAAAAAATTATTTTTAAATTTTCGAAATCTTCGTTGTCGATTCGGCCGAAAAATTTATCGCTGTATTTTAACGCGATTTCGATGATTGGTTCTTTCAGCGATTGTGAATATTCGGTCAGCGATATGCCGAAGCTTCTTCGGTCGGAAGGATTCGGAACGCGGCGAACTAAGTTTTTTTTCTCCATCGTGTCTAAAATTCGCGTGAGATTAGATTTATTTTTGCAGGTCAAGTCGCAAAGTTGCTGCTGCGTTAAATTTTCCTTCTGCCATAAACGAAATAAAACCGCGAAGTTATCTATGGTTAAATCATAGCCGTGTTTTAAAAATTCTTTTCGCAATCCGTCCTTTAACGCGGATGAAGTCATATTAATTGTATAAATCAAGTTATATTTGTCCTCATTTGAGTACATTTTTCTCCCACCTGTTCAGGATTCCCTGATATCGTAATTTGTTTTTTATCACATGCGGCTTAATTCCCGCGTGAAATATTATAAAGCTTGAAATTCTTTCAAACAATGATAACGGGTTTTTTTTCTTCGCCTTTGAAATAAATTTTCGGCAAAGTTTTTCTGTTTTGCGAATTCGTTTTTCGTTTAACGCTTCGCTGTTGTGATTCAATTTTAACATATATTTCGCGCTGACCGCTCCGCCCGATTTGCATATTAAATCGTTAATAATCGCCAACGCTTTTTTCCCGCCGTAATTTTCATATGTTACAACAGAAAAACATGCCTTATTTTTCAACAACTGCTCGAATACAAAATGCCCGCGGTCAATCAAAATTTTAAATTGCCCCGAAACATTACTCGCGTAAGTCGGGCTTCCTAAAATTAATCCGTCGCAGGCTTCAATTTTTTTCGAAAGCGTCTCAAGGTCGTCGTCAACGGGGCATTTGCCGCTGATATAACACGAAGCGCATCCGATACAGAATTTCATATTTATTTTCGCCAACTCTACATATTCAATTTCCGCGCCGGCATCCATCGCCGCAATCGTTTCGCTTATTTTTGAAAGAATTTGCCCCGTTGCACCGTTTGTTCTCGGGCTACCGTTAATTATTAAAATTTTCATTTTCCCCTCCGAATATAGTTAATGTGATAATAGTTATTACATCAACTATATTCGAATGTCAATATTTAAATTCTTCGGCAAGCAAACCGTAATGAATCCTGTCATATTTTTTTCCGCCGAAATAAACGGCTTTACGTTCTCGTCCTTCCAATTTGAAGCCCGCTTTTTCAAGTATTTTTTGCGCAGAAATATTTATTTCAAGTGAGTTTGCACAAACTCGTTCCATTCCGAAATGCTTAAACGCGTATTTCAAAATTAAAACAATTGCTTCTCTTCCGTAGCCTTTGTTTCTGTTTTCAATTTTTGCGATTCCTATTCCGATTGAACATGAACGATTTTTGATATCAATATTCTGCAACGCAACATCGCCGATGATTTCGTTATTCAAAAAAATTCCGAGACGCAAGTTTTGATTGCCTTGAAGCTTTTGAATTTCGTCAAACCACTCATCAGCTTTTTCAACAGAATGCCCGATATTAAGCGGCTCTGTTTGATTTTCAAAATCGAATTCAAAATCTTCCCATACTTTTCTGCAATCCGCTTTTTCCATTACCGCGAGATAGATTTTTTCGCCCTGTAATTTCAGCATTGGTTTTCCTCACTTTTTAGCTTTATATATTTTTTCAGTGCCGGAACACATGGCGGCGAAATATTTCCCGGGAGATTGTCCGGCGAAAAAAATTTCACAGCGTCGCTTTCGATAAAATCCGCTTGGGGTTCGCCCCAAAAATCTTTGCATATGTACACAATGTCCACATTCGAAATTTCATCGCCGTGCGGATATACATAGTATAATTCTTTGCCCGAAAAAACGCCGAATAATTCCAACGAGCCGGCGTGAAGTCCGGTTTCTTCAAGCAGCTCGCGTCTTGCGGCGTCTTCAACGACTTCGTTAATGTCTACAGAACCGCCCGGATATGCCCAACATTTATTATCGCTGCGCAGAATAAGCAGAATTTCTCCGTCGGAATTTTCTGCGATAACGCTTGCCCCGCATATTAAAATCGGCATGTGTCCTACGATTTTTCTTAAATTTTTCAAATACTCTTTCATAATAAATTCATCCTCATCGCCATGAATTTTTCAGATTTCGCTTCGGAGAAGCCGAGTTTTTCATACAATGGCTTTCCTTGTGCTGATGCCATAAGTTCGATTTGCGAAACCCCGCGTCTCTTTGCTTCTTCAACCAACACATTTAACGCGCGCGTTGCAAAACCCATGTTTCGATATTTCGGATAAGTCAGAACATTTTGAATTACTCCGAACTTCCCCGTCGGGAAAGACAAATTCGCCGGTTTTTCCGAAATCGACAAAAACGCAACCGAAATAATTTCGCCGCCGCTCTCAACAAATACGGCAAAAAAATTTTTATTGATATTCGCGGAAAAATATTTCCGCAAAGTGATTTCAAATTCAGAACGCTGCTCGTGTGTTAATGCCCATTCTTCCGCTTCGAAATAATCGAACCGTGCTTTAATTAATTTTTCGATATCGTCATCTGTTGCCTGTCGTATGATTGTTTCCATTTAAAAATCCTTTCTGTACCCGATATGGTGATAGCCTTCAAGCAACCCCCGAAAACCCGCTGAGACGAATTTCAAACGTCGCGAACGCTTCAACGCGCGTTTGAAATTCGGACGAAGCGATGGTTTTCGGAGGTTGCCCTTAAAATCTACGGCATTGGCGGAACGGTTCCGTTGTTAAACCACTCGCCGAAGAAATCGGTGAGTGAGTCGCCGTAGAATGTTTCTGCCAACTCAATGAAGTCATTCGTTGTAGCGATATTGAAGGAATAAGTTTGATAATATTCGGCAATGAATTCCCAAAAGAGTTCTGCGCCCATTAGTTGGTGGAGGGCGTAAATCATGAGCATGGCTTTTCGTCCGTGGGTGTGTGCGTAGTGCGACCAGGTTGAAGAGGTGTCGAGACCGCGCGCGAGGATGAGATTTCCGCTTGCGCTGATGGAGACATAATCGCGCTCCATGTGCACGAAAAGTTCTTCGGGGGTTTCGTTGGTGATTCCTGCTTGCACAAAGCGAGTAAGTCCGTTTGTGAGCCACGGTTCCGAAATGCGATTTGTTCCGACAACGCTTGCGAACCACTGATTGCCCAGTCCGTGAGCAAGACCCCTGTTGCGTCCGCCTCGGGTAAGATACCACGAATCCATAAAAACAATTTGCGAAAACGAAACGCTGTCCTGCATTTGTTCTGTTTCGACGATTGTTACTTTTCCGAGCGGATAAATTCCGACATGTTCTTCAAAAAATTCTATGCTGCGGCGCGCAGATGTTAAAACATCGTCTACGGCAAGCGGATCGGTGTAATAATACAAATGAATGTCAATACTGCTTTCGGTGGAAGTGTACGCGTGCTGAAAATAAGGCGAAACGGCGAACGCAAAATCACGCGCCTGATGCGCGGTGAAATGCGTAATTTTCGTATCGGTGTCACCGATGACTTCTTCGGTGCGAAGTCCGGTTCCGACGACGACGTAACGCGCCGGCGTTGTAACATCCACGCGGTAGTTTGCCGTTTCAAGTAAAAACGGATTGCCCGCGCGATAATACGGTTCTGTATGCCAGCCGTTTTCTCCTTCTTCGTCAAAGACGGAAAGCACCGGCAAAAACATTCCGAACCACAACGCGTTTTCGTTTCCGCCGGTGTTATGTGCAATTAACGGAATCAGCGCGTCGTATTGCAAAAGCAACTGCACCGTAGAATTCGGCTCAAGCGGCGCGGATAAATTTATTGTAATAACCGTTTCATCAGTTTCGATTTCGACTGGCTCGTTGTCTACGAACGCATATTGGATATCCAGAAAACCGTAATCTCTCCCATTCGGAAACGCGCGCCATTCAAGCTCCGAAAAAACAGGAGCGTCGGTATCTTCCGCAAAGGCATTCAAATAAGCCCGAAGCACAATTGTTTCGAGCGGAACATCATTGCGATTTGTAAATGTAATTTCCGAAATCCCGTGAACGGTTCGTTCCTCGGGATTAATTTCCAACGAAACGCGATATTCGTTGTAACGCGGAATCTCCGGCGCGGGGCGTTCCGGCTCCGGCTCAACGATGTTTTCATAACCGCCGTTAATTTCCGGTTCGATTATCGCTTCGTCTTCAATTTGCCCATTGCGGTTTCCGCAGCTTGCGAAAAATAAAATAAATATTAAAGCTGTCAATAATTTTTTCATTTTCAAATCCTCAGACACGCACTGCTTCCAATGCCGTAATGATTGGTTATAATGAGTATATCAGAAAAACAGGTGATTGCATGAAAAAAATTATTCTTACCGGCGGCGGAAGCGCGGGGCATGTAATCCCGAGCTTGGCACTGCTTCCCGAGCTGAAGGATTTTGAGGTGCATTACGTCGGCAGCCGCGGCGGAATGGAGCGCGGTCTTGCCGAAGCCGCAGGATTGCCGTACTACGGAATTTCTTCCGGAAAGCTGCGGCGATATTTTTCATTACAAAATTTTACGGATACCTTTCGCGTTGCAAAAGGCGTCGGCGATGCGATGAAAATAATAAAAAAAATCAAGCCCGATTTAATTTTTTCAAAAGGCGGGTTTGTTGTTGTGCCCGTGATTGCGGCGGCGAAGCTTTGCGGCGTGAAAAGCGTGATTCACGAGTCGGATATTTCGCCCGGGCTTGCTAATAAAATCGTAATGCCGTTCGCGGAAAAAATTTGCGTTTCGTTTCCAGAAACGCTGAAATATCTTTCGCCGAAAATCCGCGAAAAAGCCGTGCTTACGGGAACGCCGATTCGTCAAAGCATCACAAGGGGCGACCGACTTTACGGCTTCAAGCTAGCCGGCTTCGAACCGGGCGGAAAACCCGTTTTACTTATCACAGGCGGAAGCCAAGGCGCGGAGGCAATAAATATCTGCGTACGTGAGGCGCTGCCGCAGTTTTTGGAAAAATTCCGAATAATTCATTTGTGCGGAAAGGGAAATTCCTGCGGCGAGCCTCAGCCCGGCTACACCGTAATTGAATTTTCCGACAACATGCCCGACATACTTGCTGCAACAGACATCGTAATCTCACGCGCGGGCGCAAACACAATCTTCGAACTGCTCGCATTAAAAAAGCCGCATCTGCTGATTCCCTTGCCGAAAGGAAAAAGCCGAGGCGACCAAATTCAAAACGCGGAATCATTTTTCAAGCAAGGCTTTTCAAAAATTCTGCCCGAAGAAAAAATGAACGCGCAAACTTTATTTAGTGAAATTGTCGAACTCTATAACATGCGTGAAAGTTATATTGAAAAAATGAACGCCCACAAATTATCCGACGGAATCGCGGGCGTAATAAATGTAATCAAATCGGTTATCGCTTCAACCTGAATGCTTGGGCAATGCCTTGGTTGATGCGGGTTATACCTGAAAGTTGTTTTTTTGAAGCCTCAGCGGGTTTTAGGGGGTTGTCCGGAAAACAACGGTAACAAAAATGTAATATAAATTTTCCGTTAAAAGGGTATAATAAAGTCGATTATGTCATATTCTTCATATCGCTTAATTTTCGGAATGAGGTTTTTGCATGATGTACGGAATCGCATTTGCAATTGTATTTGCGTTGGCGATGATTTTAATGCCGCTGTTGTCGAAATTTGCGGCAAAAATAGATTTTACGGATAAACCCACAGAACGCAAGAAACATGAATTTCCGGTACCGTTGACGGGTGGAATTGTAATGTTTATTTCGATGACTGTGGGTATTTTATTCTTCGTACTTATTCCGGAAAGAACGAACCACGAAAGCACAAACATAGCGCTATGGGCGGTACTTGGCGGCGCGGTTATGATTGTTGCCGTCGGGCTTGTTGACGATTTTTCAAAAGCACGTTTCAAAGAGTTTCCCGTGCTTCCGCGCTTGCTTGTTCAAATCGGTGCGGCCTCGCTTGCGTTTGCGGCGGGAATCCGCTTTACCGGTTTTACGAATCCGTTTAATGACATGTATGTACAGCTTCCGCTTTCATTGCAATTTGTTTTAACGGTGCTTTGGTTTGTCGGTTTAATTACCGCGTTTAATTTTATGGACGGACTGGACGGGCTTTCGGGTCTTTTGGCACTCGGTTCGGGAATTACATTTTTCGTTGTCGCGCTTGCGATGAATCAGCCGGAATCCGCTTTGATTGCGGCTGTTTTTGTTGCCGCAGTAATGGGATTTTTGCGGTTTAATCTTCCGCCGGCTCGCGTTTATATGGGCGACTCGGGCGCGTATTTACTGGGTTATATGCTTGCGGCGATTTCGTTGCACGGTGTGTTTAAACAGGCAACCGTTATTTCGCTTACGATTCCGATGCTTGCGATGGGCGTTCCTATTTTCGACAGCATACTTGTTGTCGTGCGCCGCATTATGGCAAAAAAGCCCGCGCATATCGCCGACTCATCCGACGTTACGCATATTCATTTCCGCCTGCTTAAAAACGGCGTTAAACCCGCTCATGCCGTTCTTATAATTTTTTTATTCAGCGCGTGTTTAAATCTCACTTCGATAATTCTTTTGCTTGCGTTTTAAAATCGTACATAAAACCGAATATCGTTGCCACTCGTATTTTTTTTTGTATAATAAACTCAAGGAGGGATTATTTTGTATATTCATCAGGTTATACGCGGAACGGAATTTACTTTTACATTTGACGACGGAACAATCACAGACGGAATTTTTGACGGCTATATTGACCATATGTCATTTATAATCACATGCCCCGATATTTCAAGGCATATCGACGAGTTTAAAGAAAAAGAACCCGAAGCGAAATTCATTATTGAAGACCATACCTACCATTTCAAGGCAAAAGTTTTGGGAATAACCGAGAAACAAGACGCCATTCACGAATCATTGGATTTCAAAGTAGTTTCGCCGATTAAGGGAATCCCGCTTCGCAGCAATTTCAGAATAAAATTATTGTTAAAAGTAAGAATCCACGAATATGTTGACGATTTCAAAAAGCTTTACTCAAACGGATGGATTTGCGATGCCGTATCCGAAGATATCAGCAAGGACGGAATCAGGCTGTGGTCGGACTACGCCCTCGGCGAAAGAAAGGGCGATATCTTCACACTCGAATTTTCGCTTAAAGATAAAACGATGTACATGATTCCGATTATTCTCAAGCGCAGCGGTCCGAACACCGCAACGCGTTCGTACAAATACGATTACGGATTCCTTTTTGATTTCAACAACATGCCCGGAAGACAGGAAAAATTAATTCTGGATATTCTTGAATATAAAATGAAAAACAGGTTATAACATTGACCTGTTAAATGTAATATGTTACATTTATGTGACTTTTTTCAAGCCCGGAGGTCATCATGCGTAAGACTATTTTTGTTGTGGACGACAATGACACAAATCTTTCAAAAGCGGAAGAAGGTCTTGAAGATTTTTATGACGTAATGACGATTCCTTCCGGGGCGCGTCTTTTTACAATTTTAAAGAAAATTAAGCCGCATCTTATCCTTCTTGATATCGAAATGCCTGAGATGGATGGTTTTCAAGTATTGGAAATTTTAAAATCAACAAAGGAATATAAAGAAATTCCGATTATATTTTTAACGGGCATTCGCGAGCCCGAAATTGAAGCAAGGGGCTTTGAAAGCGGAGTTGTGGATTTCGTAACAAAGCCTTTTTCCGCACCCGTTTTACTTAACCGCGTAAAACTGCACATTGACGTAAACCTTTTGATAAAAGAACATACCGAAAAACTCGCGCGCAACCACCAAAACATGATTTTTATTCTTGCGGACATGGTGGAAAACCGCGATTCCGGAACGGGCGGTCATATTGAGCGCACTTCGGAATATGTAAAAGTTCTTGTAAGCGAAATGCAAAAAGAAGGCGTTTATGCCGACCAAATAAAAGACTGGGATTTGGAAATGATGGGCATTTGCGCAATTTTGCACGATATCGGCAAAATCGGCATCACCGATATTATCTTAAACAAGCCCGGCAAACTCACCGACGAAGAATTCGCACAGATGAAAAATCACGCGTCAAACGGCGCAAATATTATCAATCGAGTAATCAACCGCACAGGCGAAGACGAGTTTTTACATAACGCTCTTCTTTTCGCGGAATACCACCACGAAAGCTGGGACGGCTCGGGCTATCCGCATGGCTTGAAAGAACTTAATATTCCGATTCAAGGGCGCGTAATGGCAATCGCCGACGTTTACGACGCTCTTATTTCCGAGCGTCCGTACAAGCCCGCGTTCACACACGAAAAAGCCGTTGATATCATAATGAAGGATTCCGGCAAGCGCTTCGACCCCGCAATCGCAAATGTTTTTAATACAATACATGACCAATTCAACACAGTCAGGCAAACGATTAAAGACAATAAGCATTAAGAAGGTGCGACGGTGCAAATTCTTTTTGATTTACAACAGCAACTTGAGGATTTGCAAGAGATTGATAATGAAAACTATATCGTGCCGATTGGCGACTTCCCTCCGAGATTGTCGATACGCATTGTTGACGATGTTAAAACGATTTTGATATCGGAACGCGTGGACCAGGTTGCAGGGCTCGGAATTCCGCTGGATGTGTTTCCGAAGCTTCGCGAAGGAGACAGGGTTACAGTAACGGGACGCGTTCCGCGTGAGTCGCCGGCGGGCAGTTGGGGCGTCGCGCTTTGCTCCGAAGAATCCAAAACGCGCAAAGCGGAAGAATGTCAGCTTGCGCAAACAGCTTCTCCTAAATCATTGTTTTCGCTTAGTTATATATTAAATCGCGATGATTTAAAATGTTTGCTTATGGTGCAAACAACGCGCTGGGGCGCGATTAATCCGATAATGGATTTGAATATAGACAATATTTTAATTTTGCGTGAAAGAGAAAATTTATGTATCGTTGAAGATATACGCGATATACTTTATTCATTTGATAAAGACAAGAATTTACAGCCCGGCGGCGCGATTGCGGAAGACGAACTCGTTCATTCCGAAATTGAATATTCGCATTATCTTGCGAAATCGGGCAATCCCGATGTAAAAATTTTTTTGAATAACGGTGAAAAAGCGATTTACGTAAGCGAGCGTAATAAAGACTGGGACGGCATAGATATTAATTTAGAGATACTGGATCTTTATGCCGGAAATAAATATCACGTAAACGTTATGGGGCGCATTGACGGTTTCGCGCCGGAAGACGCAATAGTTACATTGCAGGGAATCCCCGGCTATTCTTGGCGGAATAATCAAACGATAGAAAGCAATCAAGTGTTCACCCTCAGCCACACATTAAGCCACGCGGAAATAGAATGGACAACTCTGCGCATTACAACAAACGCGGCAGGGGCAACCGTGCCTTTTTATATTTACGGCATCGAAATTAAAATGGTGGGATTACTATGACACTCAACGATGTATCCGACGGCGTATCCTTTGAAGAATTTTTCAACGGAATTCCGACGGCAAGCATGTTTTTCGACGAAGCAGGCGAACCCATTTCGTGTAATCACGCAATGGTCGCGCTGCTTGCTTGCGGTTCAAGAAGACATGCGGGGAAATATTTTACCGGCGCCGAACTGAAAAGAAATATTACGAATTACGAAACAAATTTCGTTCATACATGCACCGTTCCCGGCACCAACGAGCAAAGACAATTTATTATGAATGTAATCCCGTTCAAATCCGGCGTTTTCATTGCTTGCGCAAGGGAAATTAATATCGAAGAAGCACGCGGTCAACTGATGCTTAACTCCGCGCCGATGGCTGTTACTTTCTATAATAAAAGTTTTAATGTCGTCGATTGCAATATGGAAGCCGTTCGCATGTTCGGTTTTGTCGATAAAGCTGATTTTATTGAGCATTTCTACAGACTTATGCCGCCCATTCAGCCAAATGGGCGTTCTTCCAAAAAATTATTAAACGAATTTGTATCCGAAGCTTTTAGAAGCGGCTATTCGAAGAATGAGTTTATTCGCCAGAAAATTGACGGAACTCTCATGCATACGGAGGCCTCTTTTGTGCGCGAAGAACACCGTGGCGAATACGTTGTACTCGGCTACTCGCGCGACTTAACCGATGTTTACGCTGCGATGGAACGCGAACGCGAAGCACGCGAAACCGCACAAATTTACATGGACACATCTCCAATCGGAATGGAACTTTGGGATGAACAAATGCAAATCGTTAACTGTAACCGTCAAATTTTCGAAATGTTCGGATTCGTGGATAAGAACTCGTTTATCAGCCGCGTAAAAGACGATTGGGCAGGCGAGCATGTTACGCCGGTTTTCTTACAACAGGCATTGGAAGACGGTTATGCAAGATATGAATGGGATTTCACGCGCTTAGACGGCAAGGTGCTACCGTGCGAAGTGCGCCTTGTTCGCGTTGTGCGCGATAATATGCCGCAAGTAATGGCGTATTTCCTTGATTTAAGCGATGTTAAGAAAGCAATCGACGCGGCGAGAGAAGCCGATAAACGCGCAATGCTTATGCTTGATGCAACGCCGCTTGCGTGTTTCCTTGTACGCGAAAATGTTACCGCGCTCGACTGTAATCTTGCCGCTGTTGATTTGTTTGGATTCGAAAATAAAGTTGACGCGCTTCAGCGTTACCGCGAGATTTTCCCGACAATTTCGCCCGACGGAAGACCACAGGCTGTTCCCGCGTCACTCGAGTGGGTGAATACTTCCGAGCCGATGCGTTTTGAATTCAATCATCGCAGCGTTGCTACAAACGAATATATTCCTTGCGAAGTTACAATGGTGTATTTGGATTATCAGGGTAATCCGATAATGGCGTGCTACATGCGAGACCTGCGCGAAATAAAAGCCATGATTGCCGAAATGAAACGCATCGAAGTCGCCGAAGAAGAATCACGCGCAAAGAGTCAGTTCCTCGCGCGCATGAGCCACGAAATTCGCACGCCGCTTAACTCGATTATGGGCGTTTCGGATATCCAATTGTTAAAAGGCGGACATCCGCCCGAAATCGAAGAGTCATTTTTACAAATTCGTTCGTCGTCGAATATTTTGCTTTCGATTATTAATGATATCCTCGACCTTTCAAAAGTCGAAGCGGGCAAAATGGAAATTCATAACACGCCTTACGAAATCGCGAGTTTGATTTTTGATACGGTTCAATTGAATTTAATGCATGTCGGCAGCAAGAGCATTCAGTTTAACCTTCACGTTGACGAAAACATGCCGAATATTTTAGTCGGCGATGAACTGCGCATTAAGCAAGTTTTGAATAATCTTTTGTCCAACGCGTTTAAATACACGCGCGAGGGTGAAGTAAATCTTACGTTCATGTTGGAAGACGTTGACGGCGACGACGCGATTCTGTTAGTCGAGTTGCAAGACTCCGGACAGGGCATGACCGCTTCACAGCTTGCGTCACTGTTTGAGGGTGAGTATGTTCGCTTTAACGAAGCGGAAAACCGCTTAATCGAAGGCACCGGGCTCGGAATGAACATCACAAACCGCATGATAAGCATGATGAAAGGGAAAATTTCCGCAATAAGCGAACTCGGCGTTGGCTCTACATTCTATGTGCGTCTGCCGCAAAAAATCGGAAGCAGGGATGTTCTTGGAAAAGAAATCGTGAAGAATTTGCAAAACTTCCAGCTTTCGCAACGTTCGTTCCAAAAACGCTTCCATTTTGAATACGAACACATGCCTTACGGAAGCGTTCTTGTTGTTGATGATGTCGAGAGCAATTTATTCGTGGCTAAGGGCTTGCTTGTTCCGTACGGATTAAACGTCGAAACCGCGATAAGCGGATTTGATGCATTGGATAAAATTAAAGCGGGCAAAGTCTTTGATATAATTTTCATGGACCACATGATGCCCGAAATGGACGGCATCGAAACCGCAAAAGCACTTCGCAACTTGGGATACAACGAACCGATTGTCGCGCTTACCGCAAACACGATTATCGGTCAAGCGGAATTATTTATGTCAAGCGGTTTTTCCGGTTTTATTTCAAAACCAATCGACGTCACGAAAATGAACGGCTATCTCATGACGCTGATTCGCGACAAACAACCGCCCGATGTACTTGCCTCAGCGAAAGCGGCTTCGCCGTCTTCGTCGGGCGACCTTTCCGGTGCGCTTGTAAATTCGTTCCTGCGTGACGCGGAACGCTCGCTTGGAATTCTCGAAGCACTTCTGAAAAATGAAAACTGGGGCGACGATGAGTATAAACTTTATACAATTAATACTCACGGTCTCAAAAGCGCACTCGCGAACGTCGGGAAGACACATCTCTCCGGCACAGCCGGAAGCCTGGAGCAGGCCGGGCGCGATAAAAGCGCAGACCTTATCCGCAAGGAAACGTCTATTTTCCTTAGTGATTTGCGCGATGTTGTGATTTCGCTTATGCCGCGTGATGTTTCGTCCGTCGATTCTTCAACCGAAGACATGACGCTTCTTAATTCCGGCTTGGGCAAAATTAAAAAAGCCTGCGACAGCTATAATAAAAAAGCCGCTCGCGGCGCGTTGGAGGAAATAAATAAACGAACTTGGTCAAAAGAAACCAAAGTTTTCCTTGACCAAATTGCCGTAAATTTACTTCACAGCGCGTTTGAAGAAGTTATTGAGGATATTGACAGGTTTATTAAAAAGTAGGTGATTGCGGTGGAAATTCTTTATGATTTTCAGGAAGATTTTAAATCTGTTGAGACGGGAAATTTTGATGAAAGCGAATTCATTTCGATAAGAAGAAGAACTCCCGCAACAGGAAAAATCCAAGATGTCGAAGATGTAAAAACTCTCCTCGTAACAGAACGCAGCGCAAAGGAAACCGG
>JAIRVD010000257.1 GCA_031254075.1 Clostridiales bacterium | reverse complement strand
ACGCGCTTGAAGACAGAGCATCGCTTTTCGCGATTTTGGGGCAAACGCTTGCGAAGCCGAACGGTATAGAAATTATAATCGGTGCGGAAAATACGCTTGATTTGCTGAAGGCGTGCAGTTTAATAAAAGCGAATTACACGATTGACAATCAAAGTACGGGTTGCATTGCGCTAATCGGGCCAATTCGAATGGATTACGCGCAAGCCGTGTCGGTGCTTTCGGGAATTTTGCAAAATATTGCTCATGTAATAGAAGCTTTAGGATTACGAAACGAGAGAGGTCAGCAATGAAAAAACACAAAAAAAATATTTTCGAATTAAATCCGGATAATATTTTCGACGAAATAACCGAGCTGCAAGATGAAATGTTTGAAGGCGAGTACAGCAAAGGTAATGACGCGGAAGAAGAACCGGAAATCATAGACGCGCCGCAGCCGCAAAGCGCGGATGCAAAGTACGGCGAAATGCTGGATAAATACCAGCGATGTTTGGCTGAGTTCGACAATTACCGAAAGCGAACGGATAAAGAAAAAGCCGGACGATATGACGACGGAATTCGTGCCGCGTGCGAGAAGCTTCTTCCGATTGTGGATAATTTCGAACGTGCGCTGAATGCCTGCGACGACAAAGAAAATAATTTTTACAAAGGAATAGAAATGATAGCGCGTCAGTTTGACAACACGCTTGAAGAACTCGGTGTAAAAGCAATCGCGACGGAACCCGGTGTGGACTTTAACGCTCATCATCACTACGCCGTCGCCCACACGGAAGACGAAAATTTCGGCGAAAACGTAGTCGCGGAAGTTCTGCAAAAAGGATATGTACACAAAGAGCGGGTAATTCGACCTGCCATGGTAAAAGTTGCAAACTAAAATAATTTAAATAGGAGGAAAAATAAAATGTCCAAAATCATAGGAATTGACCTTGGAACAACGAACTCGTGTGTAGCTGTAATGGAAGGCGGTCAGCCCGTAGTAATCGCCAACAGCGAAGGAATGCGCACAACGCCGTCAATCGTGGCGTTTACAAAAACGGGTGAGCGTCTTGTCGGCGAAACGGCGAAACGTCAAGCAATCACAAATCCCGACAACACGGTAATGAGCATCAAACGTCAAATGGGAACTAATTTCAAAGTAAAAATTGACGGAAAAGATTTTTCACCGCAGGAAATTTCTGCGATGGTTCTTTCTAAATTGAAGCAAGACGCGGAAGCGTATTTGGGCGAAAAAGTTGAAAAAGCGGTAATCACGGTGCCTGCGTATTTCACGGACAGTCAGCGTCAAGCAACGAAGGACGCGGGAAAAATAGCGGGACTCGAAGTCGAACGCATTATCAACGAGCCGACGGCAGCCGCGCTTTCTTACGGGCTTGACAACGAAAAAGAACAAAAAATCATGGTATACGACTTGGGCGGCGGCACGTTCGACGTTTCGATTATCGACATCGGCGACGGCGTAATCGAAGTGCTTGCGACAAGCGGAAGCAATCGCTTGGGCGGCGACGATTTCGACGACAGAATAATTAAATTCCTTGTTGAAGAATTCAAAAAACTTGAAAACATGGATTTGGCGCAAGATAAAATGGCGATGCAACGTTTGAAAGAAGCCGCGGAAAAAGCGAAAAAGGAACTGTCAACCGTTATTACGACGAATATTAACCTGCCGTTTATCACAATGAATCAAGACGGTCCTAAGCACATGGACATCAATTTAACCCGTGCAAAATTTGATGAACTTACACACGACCTTGTCGAAAAAACAATGGGTCCCGTTCAAACCGCGTTAAAAGATGCGGACTTGTCTCCGTCCGATTTAACGAAAGTCCTGCTTGTGGGTGGTTCGACGCGCATTCCCGCGGTTCAGGAAGCCGTAAAAAAACTTACCGGAAAAGAACCGTTCAAAGGCATCAATCCCGACGAATGCGTTGCGCTCGGCGCGAGTATTCAAGCCGGAAAACTCGCGGGCGACGCGGGCGCGGGAAGCATTCTTCTGCTTGACGTTACTCCGCTTTCGCTCAGCATCGAAACGGAGGGCGGCGTCGCGACGCGCTTAATCGAACGCAACACGACAATTCCTACCAATAAGAAGCAGGTGTTCTCAACCGCCGCGAATAATCAAACCGCCGTTGACATCGTCGTTTGCCAAGGCGAACGTGCGCTTGCACGCGACAATAAAGAACTTGGACGCTTCCGCCTTGATGGAATTCCGCCCGCAATGCGCGGTGTTCCGCAAATCGAAGTTACATTTGACATCGACGCAAACGGAATCGTTTCCGTTTCCGCTAAAGACCTCGGCACGGGCAAAGAACAAAAAATCACAATCACCGCAAGCGGAAATCTTTCGGACGAAGACATCGACCGTGCGGTAAAAGAAGCCGAACAATACGCCGAAGCCGACCGTTTGCGCAAAGAAGCAATCGACGCGAAAAACGAAGCTGAGTCGCTTGTTTTCCAAACGGAAAAACTGCTCGGCGATATGGGCGACAAGGTCAGCGACGAAGACAAGGCAAACATCACCGCCGAAATGGAAAAATTGAAATCCGTAAGCGTTTCGATGCACGGCGAAACGATGAGCGAAACCGATACCGAAATGCTTAAAAACGCAATCGAAACCTACACGAAAGCATTAAATGACTTTTCACAAAAACTCTATTCCGCCGCCGCTCCCCAAGGCGCACCCGAGGAGCCCTCCGACTACGGTCCTAATCACGACGAAAGCGTCATCGACGGCGACTTTACCGAAAAATAAGAGCGCGGGGGCGTTACAATGGCTAAGAAAGATTTTTATGAACAGCTTGGTGTTGGGCGCAGCGCAAGCGATGACGAAATAAAAAAGGCTTATCGAAAACTGGCAAAGCAGTATCACCCGGACGCGAATCCGGGTGATAAGACTGCGGAGGCTAAGTTTAAGGAGATAAGCGAAGCATACAGCGTGCTGAGCGATTCGTCGAAGCGAAAGACGTATGACCAGTATGGGCACGCCGCGTTCGAGCAGGGCGGCGGCGGATTTCACGGCGGCGTGGATATTAATGATATCTTCGGTTCGTTCTTTAGCGGAGCGGGAATGGATATCGGTGATATTTTCAGCGGCGGACGTTCGCGAACGCCCAAGCCGCGCCGAGGTTCCGATTTGCAAATGCGCGTTAATATTAAATTTGAAGAAGCCGTGTTCGGAGCGACCAAGGAAGTTCAGTTGCAAACCTACGAGGCTTGTTCGACCTGCAACGGAAGCGGCGCGAAGCCCGGCACTTATGCCGAAAGCTGCAAACACTGCAACGGCACGGGCAGCGAGCGTAAAGTTCAGCAAAGCTTTATAGGAATGATGACGAAAATCGTTCCGTGTTCCGTATGTAAGGGCGAGGGCAGAATCATCAAAGAACCGTGTACCGGCTGCCGAGGACAGGGACGCAATCGCACAACCAAAACTCTCGAAGTCAACATACCCAAGGGCATCGACAACGGACAAAGCATTCGCATTCCCGGCAAGGGCGAAATGGGTGAAAAAGGCGCACCCGCGGGCGATTTATACATCACCGTCGCCATATCGCCGCATAAGCTTTTCTCGCGCGACGGAAGCCATCTCTATCTCGAAATTCCAATCACCTTCGTGCAAGCCGCGCTCGGCGACGAAATCTCCGTTCCGACCCTCGACGGCGGCGAAGAAAAATATTCCGTAAAAGCCGGAACACAACCCGGCACCGTAATCCAACTGCGCGGAAAGGGCGTTCCTAACGTTCACAACCCACGCAATGTCGGCGACCTAATCGTTAAACTAAACGTCACCGTCCCAACCGTCATGAACGAAAAGCAAAAAGATATCCTGCGAAACTTCAACGAAGCCATGGGCGATGAATACAAATATCATAAAAAGCGGTGGTTTGATAAGGTTAAGGGGTACTTTGCGTAGGGAAAATAAATAAATTTAAGAGGGCTGTAACGAAAAAAACCGCGCTTCGCGCGTTTTTTTTGTGCTTTTAGTTATTATTAAGAAATTCTTGGTAAACATCTGAAAAATTATTCAGTTGAATCAATTCGAACAAAATTTTCTCGATTGCCGGAAAGCCCCAAATATTCTTCTATCACAGCCTTTTTTACATATGTGTCATCTGGTATTTGGACACCGAAATTAATAAATCCAACAAATAAAAAACCGTCCGTATTATCATCTGTCGGATAAAACCAAGTTCCGTTACTGTCCCGCATATATCTTCTCCAATTGGCGGGAACACTTACCGATAATTCGCCAAATGTTTCCGTCGTGCGCTCTATCGGGAAAGTGCGAAAGGAAAGTATTACCTCTGTGTCACTAGGATATAGAAAATCTGCTTCAAAACTATTGCGACCTTCGACGGATACAAAGTTGATTTCTTCATTCGTCGATAACTCGTACTCACCGGCGTTCTTGAATAATTGCCATTTTCGTTTAAAACAGACGGAGTTTCCGTATCACTTTCAGATTCAATTAGGGTCGGCGGAGTTTCAATTTCTATTTCAATTTCTCCTTCTCCCTCATTTTCAAGATTTTGAATGATTGATTCCGTTAGCATTTCTATATCACTTTCGAAAAAATTCAAGTTGCCGCAGGCAGAAAGTGTCAGTGTTATAGCTATGAAAATATGCAAAATACGCGTTTTCACAATAACCCCCCCCCTTGATGTATTATATCGCGAAACATAACACATACATTAATTAAGTGCAATAAATTTCCTGCAAAGGGAGTTGCTTAATGAAGCGCAATCCGATACCTTAACAGCTCAATTTATAAAGCGCGTATTGATTTAGTGAAACGCCTTCTTTCTCTGCTTCGGCGGAAAGCCTGTAGTGCAGCGTTTTGGGTATTCTTACGATGAATTTACCGCTGAAATCGTTGCTTGAAATCGGCTCGGGTACGGTAAACCCATTTTCCAATTTTACTTCAATCCATCCTTCCATTGCCTCACGCAAACAAGAATAGGCTTCAACAAAGCTGTCGCCTGTGCTTTGGCAGCCGTCTAATTCCATGATTCGCCCATAAAAGTAATCTCCGCTTTCATCACTTATCGGCTGAATGATGTAGTTGTAGGGCAATGACATATAATAATCCACATTTTTATTTTCCATAATTTTTTAGGCAAGCGGTCCTATTCTGCGTAGTATATCCTTTACATAAACTGCGTCCAGCGGATTCTTTTCCTTTATTGTAATCACATCGCCATGCTTGTTTATATACTGGCAGTGTGACCCTTTCTGCCTTCCAAGTCTGTAGCCGTAGTGGTTTAAAACTTTGTCGGCTTCCGGCATTCTGATTCCGTTGGGTTGGTTTT
>JAIRVD010000199.1 GCA_031254075.1 Clostridiales bacterium | reverse complement strand
CAATTTTTTACCGTCACAAACCGCATGGCGCACGCGTGGGTCGAGGTCTATCTCGAAGGCTATGGCTGGCACATCATCGAAGCAACGCCAACACACGCATATCTTATGAACCCCGAAATCCTCACGAGCGAACCGCTCGAAATCGGCAACTGGTCAGACGCCTCTTGGCGCGAAGCTATGCAAAACGTTTTAGAAAATTTCGATATGGCAGAATATATTCCAAATTTCGAAGAACGCGTATCCGAAAGACCGCAAACACCCGTTAATGAAATCTCGGAAACGGAAGCTGTATCCGAAAATAATTTTTCCCTGCGCCGAATAATTTTTATCGTTTTAATAATTTCACCGGTTCCGATTATTCTTTCACTTCGCGTGCGGCTAATTAACAGAAAAATTCGCCGCGCAGAAAAACTTCCGCCAAACGAGCAAGTAAAAATTTTCTTCCTCGCAATCCTAAACATCGTTACCTACTACACAAAACCGATGATGCCCGACGAAACTCCGAAATCATACGGCAAACGCATGGGAAAACGTTTCGCATACCGCAGTGATTCCGTTTTCTTCCGCGATTTAATCGCACTCTACAACAAATCAAAATTTTCTTCGCGCGAAATAACTCCCGCCGAAGCACAGCTCATGCAAAACGCCTACCACGATATGCTTCTGTTGCTTCGGCAAATGCGGCTGCGTCCGGTGTATTTTTATCTGCGATATATACGCGGCGTCTGACGGTTGAAATTTTAAAGCAAGAAAGTTTCCGCTATACTGCGAGATATTATAATGATATAATTTAATCAAAGAAAAAAACCGAAGGGAGGTAAAAATATGGCTACAAAAATTGACTATGCCGTAATAATAGCCTATCAAGAGGAAATAATGGCAAACAAGACACTTTCGGATGCTGAAAAGCTAAGCATTATTAAGGCAGCTAACGCGAAAATTGATGAGCAGGTAAAAAAATAAAAAAATAGAAGAGCCGCTCTCCGAAAATGGAATGCGGCTCTGTTTATTCCGTTAAAACAAATCAGGAATGGAAATCAATCTCGCCCAAAATTTTTTTATTTCTGCATTTGGAAATTGCCGCAATATCAATCTCAACGCCGCTGTCAAAGTATCTGCCCAACTTATCAAAACGAAACGGCAGTTTGCCCGAAATATTCTGCCTTCGAATGTACTGCCGGCAAACATCCTCGAACTTACGCGAAACGTACAATGATAATTCCGGTTCTACCAAATATTTAAATACTCCTTCCGCATCCCCCACTTCAATTTCGGAAATATTTCCAAAAACGAAATGGTACCAAAAGCTGAAAAAATTATCGGTTATGCTGTATAATCCGTTATCTCAAACCTACTCATATCCACCAATAAGTATTTAAACCTATGCAGTAGTGAAGTTGAGTTCCTGCTTCATAGAGGTGACTGTTTCCACTAACTCTCCACAGGCTGACACCATGTAACTCACGGCGTAATTTTTCAAATTTATTGCGGCATTTATATCTCTGTCGTGACTTATTCCGCAATCAGGACACGTCCATTGACGAGCGGATAAAGTCAATGCATCATTTTTATAACCGCAACAAGAGCAGGTCTTGCTGGATGGGTAAAACCTATCCGCAAGGATAACGTGTCCCCCCTTTATTTTTGATTTGTATTCCAATTGTCTGCGAAACTCAAAGAAACTCATGTCAAGAACCGCACGGGCTAATTTGTGGTTTTTAGCCATGCCCGACACATTCAAGTCCTCAATGCCAATAACGCTGTAATTGTTGGATAGCATATCAGTTAGCTTGTGTGTTTCGTTATTGCGGATGTCGGCTATTCTTGCGTGCAGCTTAGATAATCTCGCTTGTGCCTTCTTGAAATTTTTAGACTTCTTCTCGCCTTTCTTTGCCCCCTGTTTTCTCGAAAGGGATTGATTGAGGCGGCGTATCCGTGTTAATAATGCCTTATGCGGTTTTGCGCCTGTGATTTTTGCCCCGTTTGAAAGTGTTGCTAAATCCTTTACGCCTAAATCAACGCCTATTGCTTGGTTTTCGCTGAGAGCTGTATGAATTGGCGTAGGTTCTTGTATTTCCACTTGCACGGACACAAACCATCTATCCGCTTTACGGCTAACCACTGCACCTATGATTTTCCCACTAAAACGTAATTCTTCCGTCATTCTAACCCAACCAAGATTAGGGATTTTAATTTTATCGCCATCAATCTTGAATTGGTCGTTAGATAACGAAAAGCTGTCTTTTATGCCTTTTTTCTTGAATTTAGGAAATTCCGCACGTTTAGCAAAGAAGTTTTTAAATGCTTTATTTAAACCGTCTTTTATTGCAAATTGCGGGGCGCATTTCGTTACCTCCGACATCCAAGGAAATTCTGTATGTTTTATTGCGTTCAGGCGTTTTCTTAATATACCTTCATTTACCTTTTCGCCGTTATCATAAAGCCTTTTCCATTCAACCAAAGCCCAATTATAAGCAAAACGCGCAACACCACATGCCTTTGCAAAGTAGGTGGCTTCAATATTGTTCGGGTCAAGGCATATCTTGTGGGCTAAAATTATCACGATTCATTCACCGCCTCTACTGCTTTCTTTACATCATCAAGCAGTTTTTGATTTTTGCGGCTTCTTGAGCCATAAAGACGTGCCGAAAAAACAGTAATAATATCCAAAACATCCTTTGCTAAATCTTCTTCAAAGGTTGTATCTTCGCCTTGATTCAATATTACAACTTCTACTTGTTTAGCTTCACAAATAGCAAATATAAGTTCTGCACCAAAACGCAAGAGCCTATCTTTATGTGATATAACAAGCCTTCCGATTTTTTCAGCCAGAATATCCGCAAGTAACCGTTTTAAACCTTTTTTGTGATAGTTCATCCCGGAACCCAAGTCGCTTATTATTTCATAAGTCCATCCTTGACGAACGCAATATAGCTCTAATACTTGCTTTTGACGTTCCAAGTCAGCTTTTTGGTCATGACTTGAAACTCTCGCATAAGCTATGGTTTTACGTGTTTCCGCGATATGCTCCCTGTACATTTCAGGTTTCAGCTTAGAAATATCATACCGGCGGTGTCCCGACGCTGTTTTTTCAGGTGTGAGCCTTCCCTCCTATTATTAAGTTACGGTCAAAGCCAGTTGCGAAAAGCTATCGCAATGACCGTGACTGCTTAAACCGGGAATACTGTGGATATCGGCTGATGAAGTTTTCCAAGAACTTCGCGTTCGTTAGAGAGCTAATCAGCCGCCCCACAGCCGGGTGTTCGGTTTTGGAAAGTTGAACTTCGCGTTCGTATGACCGGAGATTGAATGGGCAGTGAAAAGGCGGTTAAGCCGAATTAAATTTTGGAGGTCATCCAATGTTGTTTGCAGGCATTGATGTATCAAAAGGAAAAAGCAAGGTAGCTGTAGTTGGCGAAGGAAAAAAGGTTTTACAAAAGCCTTTTGATGTCGCTCATACCAAAACCGAATTGTTGAATCTTGTATCGTTGCTAAAGTCGTTAGGCGAAGAAGTACACGCTGTAATGGAACATACGGGCATATACTACAAAGTAGTTGCCGAAACACTCCATACAGCCGGTATTCGCGTATCTGCGGTTAATCCTGTTTTGATAAATCAGTTCGGCAACAACACGCTGCGAAAAGTCAAAACTGACAAAAAGGATGCTGTAAAGATTGCGAGATACGCCCTTGAAAACCGTGATGAACTTCGCGAATACACATCAGATGATACCGTTCGAGATGCACTCAAATCATTTGTGAAGCAGTTCAATTTTGAAAGCAAGACACTTTCAGCCCACAAAAACAACCTAAAAGCTCTTTTGGAACGTGTTTTTCCGGGCATTGATGACTTTTTTGGTTCTGTGGCAAAACCGAACGGCCACCAAAAATTAATCGACTTTGTAATCTCTTTTTGGCATAACGATTGTGTTGCCGCCCTTAGCGAATCCAAGTTCATTGAAAAATATAGAGCGTTTTGTAAAAAGAATCGCTACATTTTCAAGGAACAAACCGCCAAATTAATCCACGCAAAATCAAGGGACAATCTCACAACACTACCCAAAAACGATACTACAAAGTTGCTGGTTCTGGGCGCGGCAGGAAGGGTGCTTCATCTCTCGAAAGAAGTTGAACTACTGCGCGCAGAAATGACCAAACTTGCCAAACAATTACCTGAATACGAAACTGTTCTTGCGCTTTATGGCGTTGGCGATACGCTTGCGGCACAGCTTATCGGCGAAATCGGGGACGTTCGCAGATTTGAAAGCAAACGCTCATTGGTGGCATTTGCCGGGGTTGACCCCGACAAAAACGATTCGGGTAAAAAGGTATCAATCAGCGGTTCCGTATCGCGCAGAGGCGATGCGCTTTTACGTAAAGTTGTTTACTTGGCTGTAGAAAGCTACTTGCTTAACTCGCCCGCCGATGAAACTGTATACCAATTTCTTGATAAAAAACGTTCCGAAGGTAAGCATTTTTATGTTTACATGACGGCTGCCTGCAATAAATTTTTACGGGTTTACTATGCACGTGTCATGGAATGCTTCAACACAGCCGAACAACAGCATTTGGACGACCAAACGGCATAAGCGGCCTCTCTTTTGGGAATAATATTGTTGCTTGCAGACAGGATAGGGCTACGCCGGAGGGCGACCCGAGCGGTCATGCAAGTTCGCAATACCGATGAGAGGACTGCCGCCCGTACTTCCTGATTTGGCTTTATGCCATTTGAATCAGCTTGGGATCGGTCTTTTCTTTTTGTCTTTTTATCGGGTCTTTAAATTTCGGGATGCGATATAAAGCGTTAAACTCCGGCGCGGCAGCGACGTAATATTTGCATTCATTTTTTACTTTCGCACTTCCCTAAAATTCTTTTAGGAGGGGGCGTTATTTTTGTGTTTCTTTTCGCTTCTTCGCATTTCCGCTTTTCCCTTCGTTTTTCCTTCGTTTTCCTCTTGACTTCAGATTGGAAAGCTCTCTATCCCATCTGCGCAACGTCGATATTGACACGCCTAACACTTCCGATGCTTCACCTATGCTTATCATCCTGTCCATATTGG
>JAIRVD010000178.1 GCA_031254075.1 Clostridiales bacterium | reverse complement strand
GTTGAACTCGCAAAAGAAATCGGGCTTGGCAAGAGAATCAATACAATTCTGCAAGCCGCATTCTTCAAGCTTACGGAAATAATTCCGATAGACGAAGCTGTTTCTTATATGAAGAAAGCCGCCGAAGACACATACGGCGCACGTTACGGGCAAAAAGTTGTTGACCAGAACTTTGCCGCAATTGATGCGGGCGTAAAAGAAATCCGTGAAGTAAAAATTCCTGCGGATTGGGCAAACGCCACCGACACACCCGTTGAAGGTTTGGACAAATTACCGCCGTTTATCCGTAATGTTCACAGAGAAATCAATGCATTGCGCGGCGAACTTCTTCCCGTTTCCGCTTTCAAGGGACGCGAAGACGGAACATTCCCGCAAGGAACCGCCGCTTTCGAAAAACGCGGCATCGGAATCGACATTCCGCGCTGGAAGCATGAAAATTGTATTCAATGCAATTTCTGCTCATATGTTTGCCCGCACGCGACGATTCGTCCGTTCCTGCTTAACGCCGACGAATGCAAAGACCTTGCTGTTCTCGACGCAACAGGCAAAGAAGCGCAGGAGAAGGGCTACAAATTCAGAATTCAAGTTTCTCCGATGGATTGCTACGGCTGCGGCGTTTGCGAACAAGTCTGCCCCGGCAAAAAAGGCGAAAAAGCTCTCGTCATGGAGCCAATCGAGAAATGCCTGGACGACGTGCCGAACTGGAATCATTGTATCGCTCTTCCGCATAAACCCAATCCGTTTGATAAATTTGCCACGGTTAAAAACAGCCAGTTCGAACAGCCGCTTCTCGAATTCTCGGGGGCTTGCGCGGGTTGCGGCGAACCTCCGTATGCAAAACTCATCACACAACTTTTCGGCGACCGCATGTATATCGGAAACGCCACGGGTTGCTCGTCGATTTGGGGCGGCTCCGCGCCTTCGACTCCTTACACCACAAACTGCAAGGGTCAAGGTCCCGCGTGGGCAAACTCCCTTTTCGAAGATACGGCGGAATTCTCTCTCGGCTTCCAATTAGCCGTAAAGCAACGCCGCAATAAACTCGCCGATGTTATGAAAAAACTCGTTGCAATGGACCTTCCCGCTCCTTGGGGCTTGAAAGACGCTTGCGAAGAATGGCTCAAAAATATGAATAACGGCGAAGCTTCGAAAGTCGCTTCCGATAAAGTTCGCGCCGCAAACAAAAAAGCTCTTGCCGAATGCGGCTCATGCGGATGCGAAGCCGACGCGCTCTACAAACACATCGCAAGCGAAGACGACATGCTCGTGAAAAAATCCGTATGGGCGTTCGGCGGCGACGGTTGGGCTTATGACATCGGTTACGGCGGTCTCGACCATGTAATCGCTTCCGGTCAGGACATCAACCTTCTCATCATGGACACCGAAGTTTATTCCAACACCGGCGGTCAGGCATCGAAAGCTTCCCCCATCGCCGCTGTAGCGAAATTCGCCGCAAGCGGTAAAAAGATGGGCAAGAAAAATCTCGCTCAAATGGCTATGACTTACGGCAACGTTTACGTCGCGCAAATCGCAATGGGCGCAGACTACGCGCAAACCCTCAAAGCCATTAAAGAGGCCGAAGCTTACCCCGGTCCGTCAATCGTCATCGCTTACGCAACATGCATCAACCACGGCGTTCCCGGCGGCTCACCAAACTTCCAACTCCAAATGAAACGCGCCGTAGAATGCGGTTACTGGCATCTCTTCCGCTACAACCCGCTTCTCGCAGCCGAAGGCAAAAACCCGTTTATCATGGATTCCAAAGAACCCGCTCTCGATAAATTCCAAGAATTCATCGGCGGCGAAATTCGCTACGCCACCCTCAAACGCCAATTCCCCGAAATCGCAAAAGAACTCTTCGTAGCCAACGAAGCCGACTCCAAGAGACGCTTAGAAACTTATAAGATGTTGGCAAAGGGGTAAAGGCTTGACCCAAACTTTAAATTTAAAAAAATCGTCGCGCGCGTGCGACGATTTTTTTTGTGAATTGAATGTCCATTGAAGAGAAAACCATGATAAGCGTATAATTCAATTTGGTGTATAATTAATGGTGACGGAGGGGGAATAAGAATGAAAATTGTTATTAACAAGATTGTCAATTTAGCGGTAATCATGTTTTTTCCGTTTATGTTCTACGTTACGTTTGTCTCGGGGATTTTTCCGTTGCAGGTGAAGTGGCTTATGGGCGGACATGTTCGGCAGATTGCGGATACGGTTATGATTGAACTTTTGCCGGGGGAAAAGCTTTCTGCACAGTATATGACGGGGTTTTTGCAGGCGGACGGTGGTGTTAGAGTTTATGTTGAAGGAATTGAAAGCCGCGAGGATTTTCTTTCGCGTTTCGGCGGTTTGGCGGAAGAATCGCAGTATAGTGCCGGCGAATATCGGATTGTGATGTACGGAAATGACAATGCGGAAATTCACGGGGAGTTGCATTTTATACCCGTCGGCGAAAAGTTTACCGCAAGATTTTTTCTTTACGGGCAGAACCGAGCAGAGGAATATCGGAGTCTTTATAATTTATTGTATGTGTATGTAATGTTTCGTCCGATAACTTTGATTTCAACGGCGTTGTGGACGGCGGTACTTGTGATTGTTGCTTTACGGCGAATGAAACCGCAACCGTATGAAGATTCTGTTTTGGGATATATGAAGCGCAGAAAAATTTGGTTTCTGTCTGCCGGGATTGCGGTTTTATTTATGTTTTTCATTAGTTCGTTTTTAATGCTTCCCGTGATTCTGATGATTATGTTCGAAAAACCCATTGTTCGTGTTTCGCCGTCAATAAGTGCCGTATACTGTGTTTTTCTTGCTTTTATTTCGCGCAACCCGGTGTTCCTTGCACCGCTTTTTGTGTGGTTGATTTTCGTTACAGCAGTTTCGATAAAAAACCGTAAAATTACATTTTTTACGAAAACAGCCGGCGATAAAATGC
>JAIRVD010000103.1 GCA_031254075.1 Clostridiales bacterium | reverse complement strand
AATCAACAATTTTATCCGCATCGTCAAACTTGTAGGCACCCGGACCGAATGATATATGCATGGGTTTCATCGCATTTTCGGCAGTTACGGAATTATAATGATGCTTAAACATTTTAATTAAATCGGGGTCGTCAAAATCTTGAGGCCAGATAATATTTCCGATTTTAAAATACCTTTCAAACTTTTTGCATAATGACGGCAATGTTAAATCCCATGTTTTACCTAATTGTTTACCCATTTTAACCTTCAGCTCCAATTCCTCAGCAGTTATCCGTTCTTGTCTCCATTCCGCCGCGCATGGTGGGAAAATTTATTGCCATTCCCATTGGTCGGCAAAATTATTCATTATGTCACTGCTTTTTTTTGTATACTCGTAAGTTGTCCAGTTTTCGTAGCCGTCGATAATCGCTTGGCAGTCTTCGTCGGAAAGTGATTTCATAAAGCGATGGCAAAGCTCAACTATTTTATCGGGTTTTTTCGGCGCGTTGATAACGGATTCTTCCAACTTACGCATAGACGGAAATAGTATACGATTTTCTGAAAGGATAAGTCTGTATAAATTAAAAATTATTCCATCTGCAACATGAAAGCGCATAAAACCTTCAGGTTTACATGAAAGCCAAAAATATCTGTGAAATTGTTTCATCGTACAATAGAATTTAAATTTCTTTCTGTCGGCTTCTTCATCTTGAAATATCGGAATTTTTTCCGCAAGCTTCGGAAGCTCGGGGTCGTCGGAGTAAAGCGTTTGAAAACAATTGAACAAATTCCGCATCGGCTCAGAGCCGCTTTCGCCGAGTCTTATTAAATCTTCCTTCGACATGTAGTGGATATTAAAATACCCTGCGGGATAGGTGCATTTTCCGTGAACACATTCTTCCGTTCCTTCGTTTTGACGCTTGCGGTCTACAATTTCCTTCGCAACAATCGCGACGCCGTCAATGTCCGAATCTTCCCGCGCAGTTTCCGTCGCAACCGAGCCGACTAAAAATAACGCAACAATTTCCGGATTCTCGCGGTAATGCTCAATCATTTTTTCAATTGATTCCTTGTGATGTTCGTACATGACTTTCATCCTCTCCACGGCTTTCATATTTGCAAAATAAAATTTTTGCGAGCGTCTATAAATTTTTTAATCATCACGTAATCCGTTTCATCAGGGTTTATCACTTTTAGTGTGCATATATCACATGAACAGACTGTTTTCTGCTGACCCAGAATTTCCACTTTTGTTCCGGGCTTGCATTTGCCGCAACCTCGGCAGTGCGCAACATTACGGATAAAATAATCAGCCATACCGTCTTCAAGGTGTGATAAATAATCGTTAAGCTGTTTTTTTACGGCTTCCCTGTTTTCTTCCCTAAAATGTGATGCCTCTACGGTATAAACCTTGACGGCGTATGTGTCCGCAGTACAAGCCTGTCCGTTTGCGATTTCCACACGGAAAACGAGTTTTGTTTTATATTTTGATTCGTAGGTGTTGCATCGCCCAAGGGAAAACGGCATTTTATTTTCTTCTACGTACTGTAAAAACGGTTCCAATTGCGCCAACAAGCCGTCGTTTAAAAACTGAGCGGCTATTTTTCTTATCGACGGTCGCTCTTTGAGCTGTATCTTGTTATAACTCAGTTTTTCAGGCATTTTGCTCCTCCGTTTTACGGCATATTCTAAATGTGTTTTCATCCGCAATCGGTCCGGACGTTACCATGCGGCAGGGCGGCATTTCAACAATTAAGATATCCGGTTCGTGCTTTTTGTGTTTTCCATTGTTATCTTCATCTTCGTCCACAATGTGGGGCGAACGCCGCCGCAGCATTTTCCGTCTGATTTGTTTCCGTAAAACGCATTATTACCTTGAATGCCGATATCGCCGTTGCCGTGAATGTAAACGGCTTTTATATTATTGCGCCCCATCGACCTTAACCACCACCAAGACCCCCAACTTTCGCCTTCGTATCTTGCGATTCGTTTTTCATTGTTTACATCTTTTTTTTCAAACCAGTATATTTGATTTTTTTTGGGGCTGTAAAGAAGCGAACTGCTGTCACCGAAATATTTACACGAAACTTCCTCTATACTTAGTAAAAAAATTTTATCATTTGTATCTTCACCGCAATTTGTTCCGTACCATTGATTATTTTCATTTTTTATTTCTACGGAAAGGATTTTTGATTTTTCGGCTTCGCTGAATTTTTCATAAAATTCGCCGTTAAGATATTTTCGAAGCGAGCAATCTGCCCATGTAATATCTTTATTGGCATCGTTATATGAACGCTGTTCGATAATGTACTCGGTAATAATCAAGGTATTATCGCCTTGAATATCAAGAACGCGCCATTCATATTCGCCGAAAACGATTTTATCTCCGATTTGCATTTTTACATCACCGCCTTTATTGGTTCACCAAAATTTTCACTCATTTTTTTCATGAGATTTTCAATATGCTTTCGCAGTTTAATCATCCATTCCGGTTCGTTAGTCCATTTTTCATGCAGCGAATGCAAGCAACGTGCATATCCGCAGAGGTCGGCATACCGTTTGAACACAGGCATGTGAGCAGTTATGGCTTCATCCGGGTTTGTTACTGAATAATAACCGTTCAAAAACTGATTCACCGCTTGCGGACGGTATTCATCGGGTAATTCTTCACGGATGCTGTCAAGTGATTGTTTAATGTCCATTGCATACCAATGGTACATAGAATCATCGAAGTCTATAACGCCGAAATTCGAGGTTTCGGGATTATAAAATATGTTGTCAAGTTCAAAGTCATAATGAACCAATCCGTAGTTGTCATTTGTTACGGGAAGGTTTGCGAAAAACTCTTCAAGCCGTACAGCTTCTTTTAGTGCCGATACCGGAGCGTTGTATTCCTTCAGAATATTTGCTGCACGGAAAAGATTTTCTCGCCAGTCGGGGCGAATGGTTTCCGATGTGAATTCTTTGCTCAAAAGATGTAAACGCGCTAACATTTCACCATAGCCGAAATACATTTTATCGGAGTAATCAAGTCTGTCCATTCTGTGTTCATAATTGCCCGCACCTTTGAAAACCACTGCCGAATATTTGCCCCACGGAGTTTCGCAAACAACTGTTTCTTCTCCGCTTTTCGCATTAATAGTTTCGGGAACGGGGTCTTT
>JAIRVD010000091.1 GCA_031254075.1 Clostridiales bacterium | reverse complement strand
AGTAGAGCCGGAATAAATTTTGCGGGGATGTAAAATTATGCGAAATAATAAAAAGTATGTAAAATTGCATAGCGTTACATTAACCCCTTCATCCGACACGACGCCTAACGTCATGAAGCATGATATCGGCGGCAATGATTTTGTTTTTGCCGATTATCCGTCTTTTAAAAAAGCCTGCGCGGAATATTCTTCCGATGCCAACGTTCTTATGAATAATGACGATTTCAAGCGTTTGAGTGCGTTGTTCAGTAAAATCCCAAAATACCGACATATCCAAATACACACAAGTGATTACCATTTTATTCCTTTTGAAGCGTTGATTATTGAAAGGAATACGCAATCCGGCAGTATTAAACACCTGATTAATCAAAACCCTGTATCCCGCCGAACAAGCGATATTGTTTTAAATAATGAAGAAAGTAACAACAGAGTTTGTATTATAAACTGCTGTGCCGATGACGGACGCGATGCAATTGCCGACCGCTTGATAAATATTATCGGTAAATATAAAGCCGGAGGGGTGGAGGCAGCTTTTTTATCTGTCAACTCGGCAGAAGATATGCGTGAGCATTTGTCTGATGAAAATTATATGATAATCCATATCGTAGCGCATGTTGAAGCGGGCATTATTCGCATAAAAAATAACGAACACGGCATACAGGGGCGTGAACTGCGAAAAATATGCAGTGAAAAAGCCGTAAAAAGTAATATGGTAGTAATAACTGCTTGCGGAAATTTGGATTTGGAAAATGAAGACAATTTATTTGCACCGTTTATTTTTACATCACAGCCAAATATTTCGGCGGTAGTGGGTATGTCGCGCAAAATTTTTGCAAACACTGATTTATCTTATTTGGATGCGTTTTACAAATCCGTATTTGGCGGAAAAACCATAGCGGAAGCCGTCCGCGACGCCGTTGAACACAACCGTAAAGTTACAAAAAGCTTAACCGAAGAAAACCCGCTTCCGATGGTTTATTTCGGCGAAAGCGGATATCGTGAACGAAAATTTCTGTCAGATTTTCAGCGAACAATGAGAAAAGTTGTAATTGTTCTGCTGATTTTTTTATTTGCGGGAGCTGTCGGCTTTGGTTTGTGGTATGAAAATCAACCCCGTTTGACGAATATATCCGTTACGGATTCTTATATAAGAGGACGCGCCGTAAACCTTCCCGGCGTGCAAGACGCGTATTACGTTTCAGCCGTGATTGCGCGGACAGATGGCGAGCTTTATTTCATGCCCGACCTGTTTTCACCGTTGGAACCCGGCGGTATCATTGAGCATGTTTTGCCCGAGTCTTGGAAAAGCGAAGCTGCTGAAATTTTTATTTTTACTCTTTTGTTGAATGATGAAGGGGCAGAGGAACTGCGTAACGCGGAACCCGCTGTTTTCAGCAATTATGTGAGCGAACACAGTATACTTTGGTATACATATATACAATGAAAGGATTGATGTTTTATGAGAAAAAAAATACTTATTTTATTTTGCATGTTGATTGCGTTTACTGTGATTGGCTGCAATAACTCGAACAAAATCCCCGCGCCGGAGGATTACACATTAATTTGGCATGATGAATTTAACGGCAACGAAATAGATTTCGAAAAATGGGCTTTTCAACTCGGAACGGGAACGGATTATGGTTTAACACAATGGGGTAATAATGAGGAGCAATTCTACCAAGGCACAGAAAATGCTTTTGTCCGTGACGGTACGCTGATTATTGAAGCAAGGCGGGAAAACGCACCACAATATATGGAATACACCTCGGCGCGTTTGTACACAAAACCGTTTTTTTCTTTTATATACGGGCGAATTGAAGTGAGATTACGGCTTCCGCACCAACAAGGTCTGTGGCCGGCGGTTTGGCTGATGCCGGCGGATGATGTATACGGCGGATGGGCGGCATCGGGTGAACTGGATTTATTTGAGGCAAATTGCGGCAATCCCGAGCGATACACCGTTGCGGCTCATTTCGGCGGTGCTTGGCCAACCAATATTCACTCAGGCGCAACATATAATTTCCCGCAGGGGCGGTCAATCACCGATTATAATATTTACGCGTTGGAATGGTCGCCCGGGCTGTTGGAATGGTTCATTAATGACGAGTTGGTATACTCGCTCGACAATTGGTACTCTGTGGATTCCGACGGAAACATGCACCCTTTTCCCGCGCCGTTTAATCAAAATTTCTATTTGTTGCTTAACATGGCTGTCGGCGGAAACTACATCGGCAATACCCTGCCGCCGGATGATTTTGAATCGGCGGGAATGGAGATTGATTACGTCAGGGTGTTTCAACGAACACAAAATAATTAATTTTTTTTTGTGATTTACGGGTGAGTGGCATAGAAATGCACACATGCTGTGTTATGCTTGGATTTGTGTAGCGAAATTATATAAAAATTCAGAAAGAGGTGCTTTATGATACCTGTTTTAGCAGTCGAAGCGGGTTTATTAAGTTTTGCCAAAATAAAACGTTAAAACGAGAAAAATTTGTGTGCTTCATGCTGACCAATTCATTTATTGTATGTAACAGAATAAAAAATAGGAGTGATTTAAATGAAAAAAAGAATCGGTTTATGCAGCGGAATTATTTTTATATTAATTTTTACAACGGTGTTCGGCGGAACTGCCCATGCATCAGAAACGCAAACACCGCGAGTTCGTATTGACAACATGTTTGTTATTATTCCCGCGGACGGTCAACAACCGGTAATCGTTGACGGACGCGTTTTGGTTCCGCTTCGCGCGGTTATGGAAGCATTGGGCTTTCACGTAGAATGGAATGCCGAAACGCAATCGGCAACGTTATCAAGAACGGGTCGTTTTATCAGCATTCAAATCGGAAGCAATTATATGTATTCTAACGGAACCGCCATTGCATTGGATGTTCCCGCGCAGATAATGAACGGCAGGACGGTTGTTCCGTTGCGTGCAATCTCCGAAGCCGCGGGAATGGCTGTTCAATGGGATTCCGCCAATTTGATTGCGGATATTTTCAGCGTACCCGAGCCGGACGAACCGGATGAACCGGACGAGGAAGAGCTCGCGACAAACATCCCCGCGCCAACCCCTGCACGGACGCCCGCACCGACATCTACGCCCGCTGCCTCGGCATCAAACGACCCGCTTGTCGGAAGATGGTTGTATGCCGATTTTGTAGCCGAAAGTGTCAATCTTTCTAACATTCCCTTTTTCGCGGAGGGCGGGGACATTGAATTTTTTGCAGACGGAACAGTTATTTCTCACGCAACCGGCGAACGCGGGAGTTATACGATTAGCAGCGAAATTACGCGGGACGATGTTGATTTTTCCGGAGTGATAGTGGTAGTCGGCGAACGTTCCGGAACGCATGTATTTGGTATTGCGTATCAAGGTGGTGTTCTTGCCATCGCAGACGCGAGTCAAAGAGCCGGCGCGTGGGTAAATGTCAACAGTGTGATGGGACAGTTGCTTTCGTTAATGCCTTCGCAAACACCCGCATCAACTCCGAGACCAACCGCCACGCCGAGACCAACCGCGACACCGGCGCCAAGCGCGACCCCAAGACCAACCGCCACGCCGACGCCGCAAGAAATTGAGGGGACAATTCAAGAGCTCAGACGAAACAGAACAATTGAGGTTCAAATCACGGGCATTTCCATTGAATATACAAATGTGCGTATCGAAAACACTCGCAACATACCCGTTTTGGTTTACATCAATGCCGGAACGTGGTTTGAAAGCAGGACGGGAGCCGTGCAAAACATGCTGGCAACGCGCGAATATGAAATTTGGCTCGACGCGGGGGAAAGCCAAACCATACGAGTGGCTTCTGCCTGCATGAATATGTATCGCAATATTCCGTCATCAAGCGATGCTTTTGAAGTAAGGGAACATGCTCAAGACCACCGATTCACCCGTTTGGTGCGATATTTCGAAGATAATAATACCTCCTACCCCGTTGAACAAGCTGCCATTTGGATTGTTTCAGATTCGGCTACAAACAGCCAGCTTAACACCATGCTCACACGCGGCGGCTCACCCGTCATTCAACAGCATCACATCGACGAAGCACGAAGAATTTTACGGGAAATATAAGTGAGTTCACCATAACAATTCAAAATTGGAGGAAGAATTACATGAAAAAAATTTTATTTTTATTGCTCGTATCCGTACTGTGCTTGACTGCTTGCAACGGAACGCAAACACCGGCGGAGAATATTTCTGTCATTGAAGCAGAGCCGACGCCGGAACCGACACCTGAACCGACACCGGAGGAAACCCCGGCTCCCGATATTTTCCTTCATGGCGAAGCCCCCGCCGAGAATAATTCCGACGAATGGTTTTCTTCTATAAGTTGGAGTGACGACGGCGTTGCCTTCACCGCCGCAAGCGAGTTTGCCATCGCGGGAGTTTCAATAATTGCCGACGGTGAAGAATTAGAAAGCGGTATCATAGTAAGTTCGGCAGGCTTAATGAGATTTCCTAACGGTGTAACCGCGACACCGGGGTCGCGCTTGAATTTTTCTTTCAACATAACCATTTTTGAAGGAACAACCGCATTATGTGGATTCGAAGGCGCAGAAGGCAAAACAGTTGAACGCATTATCGTTTATCTTGCCAATGGTGAAACCTTGGAATATGAAACAGTTCCGTTGGAAAATTGATTGAAAAATTTGGAATGATGGGAGGAAATGGAAATGTTAGAAATTATTTTAATTGTTTTATGTGTTGTGATTGCAGGGCGTTTCAGCAAAGCGAGAGAACCCGGCGCGGGTAAATATATCGCCGGCGTTTGGGTCAGTTTGTTCGGAATTGTCATTTTGGGAGCTTTTTTAGCAAATGTCTTATACGCGGGGTTTCTATTATATATTTGCGCAGTGATTGCGTATATCACATCATTTGCCATTGCGATTTCGGGAATGAAAGCGGGTAAAGGATATTTGGAGTATTGGGAAAAAAATCAATCGACCGGCACTGCACCCGCATCTTCCAAACCTCCCGCACCCGCAAATAAACCGAGCATTTTAGTTCGATATCGTGCGGCATTGTCTTATCTTGACGGCTGCGGAAATTTCGACGAATCAAAACTTCGCGAGTGTAATCGTATTTCCGGAGATATGTTTTCGGAATCGGATATTCAAAATCAATTAAAAAGCGCGCAAATGATGATTCGCGGAATGGAAGAAGTGAAATCGGTGCTGCGTAATTCCCTTGTCGAAGCAATATCTGTATTCGAAAAAGTGGAACGCCAAGGCGTTGATTTATCAAAATATGATGTATAGGGATACGGAGCAAAAGGCAGTAGGGGCAGTTCACGTGTAATTTTAAGAAAATTTAAGGAGGCGTTGTTATGAAAACAACAAAAAAAATCTTTGCGGCGGCAATCGTAATTGCGTTATGTATATTTTCAACGGCTGCAGTGTACGCGAACACATCGGGAACCATTCAGCAGCTTAGTGCAAGCGGCACGATAGATGTTCAAGTCACAGGAAGCAGCATCGAACATACAAACGTTCGCATTACGAACAACAGCCGTTCTCGCGTTACCGTTTACATTAATGCCGGAACATGGTTTGAAAGTAATTCCGGCTCGGTGCAAAACATGCTTGTGACTTCGGGAGTTTCTGTTGTGCTTAACGCCGGGCAAACCTCAACCACAAGAGTATCCACCGCTTGCATGAATATTCGGCGTGATATTCCTAATTCAAGTCATGGTTTTCAGTTGCAGGAATTAGAACAACATCATCAACTGACACGTTTAGTCAGATATTTTGACGAAAATCCGACTTCATATCCGGTAAGACAGGCAGCGGTTTGGATTGTTACCGACCACTCTACCGATTCACAACTTCGCGGTTCGTTAACCCGCGGAAACACAAGCGTTATTCAACAGAGTCATATCGACGAAGCACGAAGAATTTTAAGCCGCTTAGATGAAAATGAAAACGAAAGGCTCAGACAAGAAAGCGAAAGAGCTGCCGCCGCAGAAGAGCTTGCAAGACAAGAACGCATCAGAAACGCAAGAGTGGTAAATGTCGTTATTGACGGAGTTCCGGTAGTTTTCGAAGGACAGCAACCAATCATCTTAGACGGCAGAACGCTCGTTCCCGTGCGCGGCGTTTTTGAAAGGCTCGGTTTTACGATTTCATGGGATGAAACCTCAAGGAGCGTAACCTTAGCAGACGGCATCAATTCCATTAATATAGGAATAGATTCCGCACACTTTTACGAAAACGGCATATCGCGTAATTTGGATGTTCCCGCGCAAATCATTGACGGACGCACTATGCTGCCCGTTCGCGCCATCGCCGAAAGCGGAATCGGATTGCGCGTAGACTGGAACGAAGCAACCTCCACCGTTTCGATATCCCGTTCCGCCACAAGCGGCAATACGCCGGCTTCAGCACCGGCTGTATCCGCTCACGCGTCTGCGCCATAGTCGGAAATTTGATGTATGTATCCTAAACTACTCCGCAACGCGCCGCTGTTTTCCTGATATTTTTCTTCTCCGTTGATGAAATGACCACTCTGAGGTAACCCCCGAAAACCCGCTGAGACGAAAAACGTCGCGAACGCTCTCAACGCGCGTTTGAAATTCGGACGAAGCGATGGTTTTCGGAGGTTGCACCCCCACACAAATATTAGACAGAGACAGCGTACTGTTGCCCTAAATATGACAGAGAGGACGTTTGGTGTGCTTCTCTGTTTTTCTGTTATTCACTTGGCTCTACAAGACTGATGATTACATCCAAAACCTCTTTAAGCTTCGCTGTTGACAATTTTTCGATAAAATCGTATGGGCGTTTTGAAAGGTCTAATGCCCGTGTGTGAGCGCATAAAACAGCCCCTTTTGTTTTAGATGTTTCGTCAAGAGCCACATTTAATGCAGAATTTCCTTGTTTTGATGTGACAGGTGCAACAAAAACGATATTTCCTCCCCGACATTTTCGCCCCAATCAATTTCATCTTCTTTGATATAATTTGACGGATACAATTCAAAGCGTTCTTGAATTGTCATTCGCTTTACATAAGGCTTAACAAGTTGTTTGAATTATAAAACCTCCTTATCTTGCGTCGTCAAGCATTGAACCGACTACTCTAATCGAAATTTCATCAAGCGGTATAATTCCCGCAAGCGTCGTCAAATGCCCGTACGTGAGCGGACCGAGGTCAATCGGGGCAATATATACACGGTGTAATCACCGTCTCGCATTTGTGCGTGGGTGTACAGCCTTGTGTTGTCGGGGTTTATCGTTATCACTACAGTGGTCGTTTCGGTTATTTTATAGACCGTTTCATCCTCTTGAACATAC
>JAIRVD010000204.1 GCA_031254075.1 Clostridiales bacterium | reverse complement strand
ATAAATTTACCGGTGGTTTCGTCGTAAAGCCGCGGCAAATTAAAACGAATATCTAAGCCGTTGCTCGGTTTTGCGGGTTCGACATCGCTTGTAAGCGGGTCATAGCCTGCCGTAAATGTACTCGGTATTCGAACGGGCTGCATGTCGTACAACGGAGCGGGTATGGTTGAAGTGTCGAGCAAACCGTTTTCGATATTTAAATAAAACGGCAATGTATTATCAATCGGCTCGCCGACATTAATCGCAGCCAACGCCGCCGATGTAGTATTCGCCGCATTTTGCGCATATGGAAAAACAAGAATGCTTCCTCTTGAGGGGTCGTTCGACCCGCCTACCGACCTCGTGCGGATACCGGGGAATACATAATTTCGCGTTGTACTGAAATTCAAAGGATTATGCGCCGCCGATGCGGATGTTATTTGCGATGCGATATTATTTGTAAAATATTGGCTTGCGACGGTTGTTGCACCCGCGTGGAATTCCAAATCGAATGCGTGAATATTATCCACTGAAAGTCCGTTTTGGATAAATACATGGAACATATCATCAGTGTCCCACATAAAGTGAACGGTTTTTCCGTTAAACCGGAATGAAAAGCCTTGTCCGCCGCTTACGCCGCCCGTACCCGGGCGATTAATATTAAAGCTCGGAGCCAAATATCTGAAATGATTTGTGTCTACAACAGCCGGACTTACCGTAAGGTCATAAAAAATCGGGTCGTCGTTGTCATTAAACGGATAATCGGGACGAATCGGCGTTGTGACTGCACCGGGAGCAAGCGTCGCCGGGTCAACAAAACGAAGGCGGTTGTTCACACGCCGCCCTTTGTACGGGTCTTCGCCCGATGCTGCGGGCGGGTCAATTTCGGGATTCATTCCTCTGGCGAAATATTCCCTTGATGCCAGCCATCCGTCCGTTGACGTAAAAATTTCGTAATTAACATCGCCCGTCGGCAGAAGAGGGTCAAGAATATGACGATAACCGCCGACCGTCGAACCGTAACCCCATGCCGGAGTTGTCGGAAATAATGAATTTACCATTCCTCCTGCCGCGTCAATGCCTCGGTAAACATCAAAGTTTACCATTGCGCGGTCGAGATTGCTGTCAAGCATGAAAACGGATAATTCGTTTCTTTGCCCGTATATATCAAAAAATCTAAGTACATAAACACCGGGTGAACCACCCGCACCGAACGTTCTTATCGGCCATGATACCAAGACATCAGTTTCGTCAACTTGCGCACCGTCTGCCGGCGGACGAAGCGCGGGGTTTTGCACGTCGGGTAATTCCACAAGCCGCTGCGAAAATGAAACGCTTAAACTTCCGTCGGTAACTCGCGCCTCAACTTTCAAAGGCGGCAACGCAAACGGTGTCATCAAACCTAATGCCATTATCAATGCCATAAACAGGCTTATTTTCTTCTTTAAATCGTTCATATAAACCCCCCGAAATAGGATATTTTTAAGCAATAAAAGAACACACAGTTACAAAACTCCCGTATCATTATATCGGTAAATGAGGATGAGAAATAGAGAAAACGTATGTACGTACGAGCGCGAGCAAGTAATGTTTTATTTTTACACGAATGTGCGCGGATACATTAATCCGTGTAAAAATTATTAGTTTCGATTACACAATTTTACATAAAACGCGCGAGGACAAGTTTAATATGCAAAGTGTGAAAATACGCGAAGCGGATTTTCATACCAACATTTGCACCGCCGCCGAAGGCGACATGAATCCAGGGGTGTTGTGTATGCATTTACCTGCTCAAATCTCAACCGCGAAAAACGCGAAAAGAACTGCGCAAATCGGCAAACAGGAGCTTGTTGTCGCCGTTATATGTGTTTTCGGATTCTTTATCGGACGCGCGCAGGTTTTTGAATTTGTTAATCCGCTTGCGCTTCCGTTTCTTGCGGCGTTTATGGGTGCTCAGGGTTTTTTTCTTACCGCGTTGTTTATTGCGGTCGGATTGATTACGCGGCTCGGCGATTTGCTTGTTGTAAGATATCTTGTCGCGGTCGGGTTTCTTTGCGGCTATTACTTTGTTGCGCTACATATAAACCGTGAACGGAACTGGCTCAAAATTACTTGGGTTTCGGCGGCGGCGGCGGGAGCTGTTTTTTTTGCCGGAATGATTACGTCGTTATTATACGGCATGACCATGTTTCTTTTCACTGTGGTTTTATTGGAAACAATTCTTGCGGGCGCACTTACGCTTGTATTAAAACGCGCACATGTGATTCTTGCAGGGCGAAGACGCCGCGCGAAACTGCTTTCGGGGGAAGATATTGCATCCGTTACCATAGTTTTCGCGGGAGTGATTGCAGGGGCTTCGGATATATATGTAGGGATGTTGCCGCTGAGAATTTTTTTCTGCGTTTATGTTTTGTTTGTCGTTGCGTTTAAAGGGGGAGCGTCAATGGCGGCGGCGGCGGGAATGCTTTTGGGATTCTTTCTGCATCTCGCGGGATACTGGGGCGCGGAATGGGCTGCGATTCTTTCGCTCGCGGGGCTCGGCGGCGGATTCGTCGGCGGACTTTCGAAAAAATTTTCCCGTCCGGCGGTGATTGCGGGCGTCGGGATTTTCGGCGCGATTGCGTTATTCCTTCTTGCGCGGCCGTGGCTTAATTTTTCGATGATTTACGCGATTGTCGCGGGCGGGCTTGCGTTTATTCTTACGCCGCAGTCGTTTTATTTTAATGTGGCGTCGGCGATTAATCCCGTTTTGGACAGCGCGGATGATTACATGGATAAAATAAAAGAAGAAACAACGCGGCGATTGGATTCGTTTGCGTCGGCGTTCGGCAAGCTTGCGGACACGTTCAGCGGATTGTCAAAACCGAAAACGGGTTTGAACAAACACGATATCACACAATTAATCGACGACCTTGCTTCTCGCGCGTGCGGAACTTGTCCGAGCCGCGAGTGGTGCTGGGAAGAAGATTTATACAACACGCATCAGCAAATTTTTTCGATGTTAAACGCGTGTGCGCAAAAAGGCGGCGCGACATTCGACGACATGGACGCAATCTTTCGCAAAGATTGCAAATCGCCGGAAATTTTATTGCAGGAATTAAATTCGATTTTCAATGTCTATCGAAACGATTTGCGCTGGCACAACCGAATCGCCGAAAGCCGCGAATTAATTTCGCAGCAATTGCACGGAGTTTCGGGCATCGTAAAATGTCTGTCGGATGAAATCGACATGTCACTGCGCTTTCACGAAGGTCTCGAAGAAGAAATGATAATGGCGTTGTTAAAAAATAAAATCGAAGTTTCGTCTGTGATTGTGCTTGAGGATAATTCCGGAAAGATGCGCGTTTCGATAAATCACAAACCGTGCATCGGAAAAAAATCCTGCGCGAAGGAAATTCTTCCCGTTCTAAGCGCGGTGTTGAAAAGAAAAATGCGAGTCGAAGGCGGCGATTGCAATGTAAAAAGCGGCATATGTCATGCGCGGTTCATGGAAGACCAACGTTTACGCATTACAAGCGGCGTTGCGCATCGCGCGAAATCGTCGCGCGGGTCGGGCGATTCTTATTCCGCTATGGAATTGCGCAACGGCTCTAGTTTGCTTGTTCTTTCCGACGGAATGGGCAGTGGCGAACGCGCGAGACGCGAAAGCGCGGCGACTGTCGGCTTGCTCGAAGATTTCATCGAAAGCGGTTTTGACAAGGAACTTGCCGTTCGAATGATTAATTCCGTTTTAGTTTTGAAATCAAGCGAAGAATCTTTTTCCACATTAGATATATGTTCCGTTGACCTCTACACCGGACGCGCGGAATTTATAAAAATAGGCGCGGCAGAAACATTTCTTCTGCGCGACGGGCATGTAAGCGTGATTCGTTCGGCGTCGCTGCCGATTGGAATGTTAAACGATGTCGATTTGGAAATCACCGAACGCGAATTACGTCACGGCGATATAATATTAATGATGACGGACGGTGTGACGAACGCGTTCGAAGAAAACGAATTGAAAAAGGCGTTTAAGAACTGCCGTTTCGCCGACCCGCAGGAACTCGCCGACCACTTGCTTTCCGAAGCCGAGCGACAAACGCGAGACGGATTAAAAGATGATATGACAATTCTCGCGGCGCGGGTATGGCAAAAAAATACTTGATGTGCTATAATCTCTCAGAATGTGTCTTGGATTACATAAGGCACACGGGAGAGGGTCATGCAAATGTACCAAAATGGCGATAAAATTGTTTATCCGCTGTACGGGGCGGGCGTAATCGAGGGAATCGAAGACAAGGAAATCGACGGTGAATTGCAGACCTACTATGTATTAAACATTCCCGTGGGTAATTTAAAAATAATGATTTCGGCTGCGAAGGCGGAAGGGCAACGCGTGCGGTTAATTCATTCGGCGGAAGATATACGCGCGATAATTTCCAACGCGCGTGAAATTGTCATGCCTGATAACTGGAATCAGCGTTATAAAGAAAATATGGAACGGATTAAATCCGGCGAGCTTTCGCAGGTTGCGATTGTTTTTTACAATTTACTGCTGCGCGAACGCGAACGCGGGCTTTCTACCGCAGAGAAAAAAATGATGACGACCGCAAAGCAAATTATTTTAACGGAATTGATTTTGTCCCAGGAAGTGGAAAAAGAAGAGGCCGAGGGGTTATTGTCCCGGGCATTTGAAAG
>JAIRVD010000072.1 GCA_031254075.1 Clostridiales bacterium | reverse complement strand
AATTGAAGAAGAAATAATTAGTGAAGAAATAATGCAAGAAGAAACAGTCGAAGAAGCAGTAATCGAAGAAAAACCGCAACCCGAACCAACATGGGAAGAAGAAAAACCCGAAATGACTTGGGACGAACCCGAACCGGAAGCAACATGGGGTGAACCCGAACCAACAAAAGCAACATCGGATGATGAGTTGCCGTGGTTATGATGAATTCAAAAATTTTGCATTAAATATCCGTGTTCATCTGTACAAAAAATAAAACTCGTGCAAGAGGGTGGATTTATGCAACCTGTGGCTATGTTGAATTTGCGAGGAAGATACATGAACGAGGAAGTTTCTCTTTCGTGGAAATTTCCTACGAATGCACCGGACACGGTGTACATAGCGCCGATATATACGCTCGGAAATTCGAGAAAAGTGAACATGCCCGAATCATCAGAGCATTCTTTGCGCAATGTGCCTAAGGGACTGAGTTTTCGTCATAACGCGAAAAGCTCGTATGATGTAACGCGGCGCGAGTTTTTGGTATACATGATGCAGAGCGGCTCAGGCATACCCGATGTAGACAAGATGATTGACAATCCCGAGTTTACGGTGACGGTGACGGTCGGTTCGGCGGCTGTGTTTTACGATGTAAAAACGGTGCGTGCGGAAAATGATTTATTCAAGCATGTGATTACAGTAAAATCGCAATTCTCTCTTGAGCCCGGGATTTTGGGGTATTCGTTTAACTGCGCGGGGCGGCGTTTTACCGCACCGTTCCCGGGGGCGATTAATCGCGGCAAACATAAGTATCCGCCGTTTTTCACGCAGGCGGACGCGGATATTGCGATTCAGGTAGCAAACGGCACCAATGCAGATATAAACGCAATTTATAAAAAAATGTCCATATTTGGATGATTGGCGGAGGATTACAATGTCTTATTATCCGATAAAATGCCCGTACTGTTTGCAAGAGCTTTCTAACTATGATGTCTTTTTTAATTTGCGAACAGGCATTGAGGGCAAAAAGCGAGAAGTAAGAGACGGCGGAACAGGTCGTTCCGAAAATGCAAACAGTTGGGCAGGCGGCGAAGAAATGGGTTCTGCCGTTGACGGAATTCCGCTCGGCGAAATAAGCTGGTTTGAGGACGAAAAAAACAGCGACAGCGGCGACAGTTGGTTGGACGGCGGTTCCGGAAACGCTTCGGCGAAAAACGAATCGCGCCCCGCAAACTTGCCGACAGAGGGCTTGTATACTTTTAATGAGTTAAAAAGAATTTTCGGTGAGCATAATGTAAAGCCGCTGTACAACGGCGATGTTCACGCGCCTCCGGCACTCGCGAACAAGCCCGAATACAAAGACGACTTGCTTGTCGGTGTGGAAATTTTAACGCGCAAAGACGACATGGAAATCACGACGGCTTACAGAAAACGTTTTTGCGAATGCGGAAAAGAATTAATGATGGCGGCGGGCATGAAGGCGAGTTATATCGCACTGATGCTCGGTCCTTCTTCGTCGGGCAAGACGATGTATTTGATTTCGCTTTACAACGCGCTTAAAGAAGACAGCGGATACATTCTTCCGCCTGCCGAAACAGGCTCGAAGGGTATCGCGAAATTATATGTAACGGTTCTTTCGGGCGGCGCGAACGAGGATACTTCTATTAAAAAAATGGCATACGAATTATGCGAAGACGGCAAGCTGCCGTTTTCGACGTTTTCGATGGGTAATGAGCCCTTGGTTTTAGATATTTCCGTTGACTTCAAAGGCGGAAAAAGCAATAACGCGCTGCTCTTTTTGCGCGATATGCCGGGCGAATTTCTTACAAACCCCGAACGCACGGAAGCACTGCACGGAATCGCCGAGCAGTTTCCTAAATTCGATTCGTTTATCATGATGCTTGACCCGTTTACATTTTCGAAGCGCAATGTTTTCAGCGGAAGCGAATCGGGCGACAAGGACATGGACAGAGAAAAATTAAGCTATATTCATAATTTGAATGAAGTTTTAACGGGTCACGTTGTTCCGCTAATCGGAAATAAAAAAATAAATCAGCCGACTGCGGTAGTAATCACAAAGGGCGACCATTTCTTCGCTGATGAAAACAAAGCACGTTTGCATAGTGCCGGTATCGAACGCGCACTTCCCGTGCTTAACGCGTATCAAAAAGTCAGCTTCGACAAGCAGTATTTTGACGAAACGGATAATGGCGTTAATTTAATTCTGGAGCGTTTGTCCGGGAATATTATAAACTTGCTGCGAAAAAATTTCGGCAGCACGTTTTCGTCTGTTGTTTCCGCTCTCGGAAAGGAACCGCTTCCGATAGAGTCTCGCGTTAATGAACACGGAATAGCGGGAGATTATGTTATCACGCCGCACGCGATAAAACCGTGGCGCGTTGTTGACCCCTTTATTCGTATGCTGATGCGCTTGAACGTTGTTCCGCCGTTTGATGAAGCGGATATTCGTCAGCCTGATATGGACACGCGCGACTCCGCGCTTGCCCGAAACAGCAAATATCTTGCCGCAATAAACGCGTGGGGCAGGCTGTATTGCAACGCATGGGACGAAATATCGGGCGAGGCGCTTACAATTCCGCAGAACAACGGACGCGGCGGACTTTTCTCGAGAAGGTAGACAAGGAGCTAACTATATGACGGGGCATCATATTTATACGCGTTCTTGGTACGAACACGGCTCGCGCACAAAAAGCGCGGGTACGTTTACCGTGGAACTCACCGACGGGCTTTTTCTTCCCGATACGCATGATGTTATTTACAATAAATTAAATCCCGTATTGGCAGGAACTCAGCCGTCAATCGCGGGCTATACACAGGATAAATCATTGCTTCGCGTCGTTCATCCGACGGCGGATTCTACCGTTGTTTGGCGCAGTTATTTCGTTGACGACAAATTAACAAAACGCGGCGTTGTTCAATACAGCTTCGGGCTTGTGTTTGTAGATGACGAAAAAAATAAAGCGAACTCCGTTTTCTTAAATAATCCCGACAACGCATTTAAAATTTCGGCGTTTGAGTCATATGATGATTTTGCAAAACGTGTTAATGAAGATGGTGTAATTACGTATTCGAACGCTTATGACCCGAAACCGGGCGATTATTCGTCGCACGCAGATGTAACACGCGACGAATGGCTCGGATTCGGTTTTGACGAAGAAATATTTAGCAAGTTTTTCGTTTCGCTTTGCAAATGTATAACCTCGCAGAAGGCGAAAGACAAACTCGCCGTTATCCTTCCCGAGGGCGAAACGGGCGAAAAATTGATTTTAAATTTGCTTACCGTTTTACCGGCTTGGCTACGGAAAAAATTCGGCGCGGTCTCAAATTGGAGCGGCGCAACCGACGGAAGCAGCGCGTCGGCAATCGACGGCATTCAACTGGTGTGCTATGTAGGTGCGCCGCCGCATGACACCTCAATTTCGGTAATTGATTTATCCGGCGGCGAAAAAAATAAAAACATCGAAACGCCGTCCGAAGAAATTCTTTATTTCGTAAAATGGTTTTGGAATAACATAGACAACCCCGCCGCGATAAAAAAATTATCCGATTTCATGAAAGAAAATTACAAGGAACTCATCGACAAAATGCCGTTCGATGTGTTTGTTCATTGCTTCTGGCTGTGGGATGCAGTTCAAAACACTTCGCCCGACAGCCTCGACTTTGCAACCGCTTCGACTGCAATCAACAGTCTTGTAAATGTGTTCGGAAAAAGTCTGGATAAGCATTTCAAAGACGAAAAAACGTTGAAAAATATTTTCAATGTCTTCACAACACAGCTTGAGAACGTTCCAGTTTCGCAAATTAATGTCGGCGAGGTGCGTTCGATTTGCCAACTTGCGAACGGCGATTTTGAATTGGGAGAATTCGTTGCGCGTGAAGTTGTTGCGTTGTTGTTTAATAATTTATTCTACGGCAATCAAATAAATAAACTAGAAGCAGTTTTGCAGTATTACGCAAAAATAATAAAGGAAAATGCTCCGCAGGAACGCATTCCCGAAGCAATCGACGCGCTGATTAAGGTGCTGGGCGTTCACGATAAAAAAATCGCGGACGAGGTTGCGTTGGTGCTTTCAAAATGCGCGAACGACATCGTCGTTACGATGTTAAAGACCGGCGGAACTAAATATTTTAAGGATTATCAAAACATAGTAGAAGGCTTGAAAAATGTCGGGCGTCAAATGAGTATGGACATCTCCTCATGGGACACAAAGCCCGGCAACGAGCAATCATCACGTTTATTTTTCTTAATTGAAAAATATAATCGCGAAAAAATCGCAAATATTAATCCGCCAAACAGTAATCAACTCGACAATATAGTTGCCGCGTTAAAATTCATGGACGACGCGACGCGCACGGATAATTTAAAACAACTGCTTTCGCTTTACTGGGAAGCCGACGCGTTAAAGGATAAAGCTCAATTGCAAAAATACGTTTTCTACCTGCGCGATAACAAGAAATTGCATTTTTATTTGCGCTTCGGTGTCGGCACTGAAGAAATTCGTCAAATGTTTGTGGATGAATTCAACAAGTCATGGGCGGCAGTCGAATCTGCGTCAATTGAAATTAAAATAGAAGAATTGTACAAATGGTGGAATATGCTGCATGATTGCGGCTTTGCAAACGACGACGAAATTTACAGGCTTATGCAGATTCAAATAATTTTGTTTGATTTGTTAAAAGGCATGAGCGATATTTGGAAAACGATTCATCCGAAATCGGTAAAGCAAGCTTATACAATGTTTGAGCATTTCCCCAAAGCACAGCCTGATAAATTGAAAATCATTGTTGACTTTGATGACGAGGTAAACAAAGGAATGGAATTGTATCTCGCATCGAAAAAATTCAAAAGCGAAACAAAGAGACTTCTCGCACGAATTGAATATTTTTCATCCAATATCGAAGCTACGCCGGAATGGGCGTTGACACGCGTTGTTATTGAGGCAAGAGCAAGCGGTGATTCACTTTCCGATTCAAGGGCGGCGGAAAAATATCTCGAATATTCGCGAAGCGACGGAAATCCGAAGCAAGACATAAAAAAATTAAACGAAGCGTTAAAACTGCTTGAGGGATATCGCTACGGAACAAACGAGGAAGAAGAAATATTCGTATCCCTGCTCACAAGAATTCATCAATGCGTCAGTGCAAATACCTTTGATGATTTGGAAAATACCGCAAGAATGTACGAAATTTTCACAACAAGAGTAGCCGGAAATAATCCGCATATAAAAATGGCAGGAAAATATATCGGCGACGAAATCGCCGCAGTCTGCAACGGCAACGGAACAGAACTTCCGAGCATGACGACAAAATTCCGGCCGGCAAGAAAGCAAATCGTTCAATACGAACCCCACCATTCAAACGAATTGGAAGATGTGCTTACACTGTTTTTTGTTATTTCCGTTTTCATAAGCACTGTTTCGGGCTTGATTCTCGCCATAATCGGCGGCGGTGCCGCGATAATGAATATCGCGCCGTTCCCTGTTGCCGTCATACTGCTCGTTATGGCAATCGCTTCGTTTGTCGTTGCGTTTATTCCGTTTTTTAAAAGATTCATCTCAGGCATATTTATGTAATTTATCCATTATAAGGAGAGAAATTTTTATGAAGAAAAAAATTGCTTTTATTTTTATTCTACTTACGGCTGCTTGCTTTATGTTGATTCCCGCTTATGCCGATGACCCGGAGGAATGTCCCGAAGACCTTACAGCTTGCTTTACCGATGAAATTTTTTTGGGAAATATTCGAAAGGAATTAGGACGCGAAATTGACAGCAACGACGCAATAACCCGCGATGATTTAAAGGAAATCACGAGTCTGGATGTTGAAGACGCAAGAATTTACAGCGTTGCGGGAATTGAGCATTTGAGCGGTTTAACAGAATTATATATCCGCAGAAGCGCGGTAGATGAACTTAATCTTTCGTATAATTCAGCTTTAACCGAGCTGCAAATAAACGATACCTGCATACGTGAATTGAGCGTGATTCAACTGCCGGAGAATTTCGAAAAGGATAATTTTTTAACAACAAATCATTGTCCGCACGGAAATGAAGCAGACTGCCTTGCGGTGCGAAACAATGAAGAAGAAAAACGCGAAGAAGAAAGCGAAGAGCCGCAAGGCGAAGAACACGAAGACGAACCCGAAGGCGAAGGCGAAACATCCGGCGGCGAAGAAGCCGCATCGGGCGACGAAGAAGGCGGCGAAGGCGGGCGCGGAATTGTTCAAATCGGGGAAACAACCGAGTTGCCGTCCGCACCCGATGAAGGCTCTGACGGAAGTTTGTTGGAAAGCATACTCGGATGGATTTTTATTGTTTTCACTGTCCTTACATTTTTAATCAGCGGCTTTATGTTGATTGTTCGAATAAGAAATTAATTTCAGGAGGTGCAGTATGGTAAAGAAATCACCGCTAAACATTGTACTGTTTATTTTCAGTATTCTTGCGGCGATTGCCGTGTTTGGTTTGGGAGAGCTGTTGCTGGGGCTTATGGATAATTGGCTTGGCATTCCGTATTTTCTGCAATGCGCAATTTATTTGATGTTTGCAATGACGATGCTTTTTCTTACGATTTTTGTTTCGGAAAAGATTTCGTCGGGATATTATATTCCGCGCGGTCGCGTTACTTTTTCGGGAACATGTGCAAAGGCGGCGGCGATTTTTGTTCCGTGCGCGTTTGTTGTGGGGTTGTTGACACAGTTACTTTACGGCGTTACAACAATTGACATCGGCGGACGCGGCGGCGCGAACTTCCAAGGCACACTTGTCGTAAGCGATATTTCCGGGTCGATGCTCGACAATGACCCCGACTATCTTTCGATTGACGCGTTAATCAATTATGTAGAAAGCGTTCCGCTCGGCGAACATCTCGGCGTTGTTTTA
>JAIRVD010000055.1 GCA_031254075.1 Clostridiales bacterium | reverse complement strand
CCTATATATTCCACTTTCCAAACATCATCAATTTTTATAAGTGTCATGGATACATAAGTTGCAGAGTCATCATGGTAATAGTATCTTGTAAAAAATTCGAAAGAAGCCCGTATTCTATCATCAGACGTATTACAAATTTCCGGTATTTCCACAGAATTATTAACCTGTTCGTCTATGCCTGTAATATATACTACACGCGTGGTATTTATTTGTCAATAAATATTTTTTTGGTCTAACCAAAAAAATAGTCCGTTCCTAACAAATAGTTAAGAACAGACTATAAATAGCATCAATTACACCTTGAGAGTAATCACAGGTTTTTTGATTTGGTTGTATATCTTTAGATGATACGCCGCGCGGACGGTGCAAGCACCGCAGAATTCTCGTATTTCGGACTGCCGCTTTCTTATTTCTTTTCCCGCACCGCCATGCATGTTTAATTTGCAGTGCAAGCAAAGAGTTGCAATAATTAAGCTTATCAGTCCTAGCCCAGGGAAGAACCAATCCACCGAATGCAGCAATGCGAGAGCATTGAGCCGGTTGTCAAGGGAATGCCTTTGACCTAAGCGCATTATACACGATACGAATAAAATGTCAAGTGTTATTTTTTTTCAAATGTAAGTTCGGCTATAAAATCGGATGTTTTTCTATGGAAACGTCGCAACGATGCTTGAATTTGCCCTGTCTTTATAATCTCGTTTTTTTATATTCGACGACTATTCCTTAATTCAACCCCATCCAATATCGCTTTGAGCGTTTCTGATTGGCTGCTTAACTCTTCAGCCGCCGCCGCTCCTTCCTCTGATATTGCGGAATTAGACTGAGCCAGACTTGCTATATGGCTAACCCCTTGGGTAATTAACGACAAATAGGATGTCTGTTCACTTGATATGCCATTTATTGTGCCGGATACACTTTCCACGCCTTCGGCTATCTTCGATAGGGCAACGGCTGTATCTTGAGCATACTTCACACCCTCATTGACTTTTTCAATAGAGTGTTCAATTATTGACGCCGTTTCCTTAGCTGATTCCTGACTTCTTGACGCAAGGTTCCTTACTTCTTCCGCAACCACCGCAAAACCCTTCCCGTTTTCTCCCGCTCTGGCTGCTTCTACCGCTGCGTTCAATGCTAATAAATTCGTTTGAAAGGCAATGTCCTCTATTACTTTTATGACTTTACTTATTTCGCTTGAAGAATTATTTATTTCGGTCATAGCGTTAAGCATATCAGACATTTGGTGGTTTCCGTTTTCCGCATCATTTTTAACGGATATAATCAACTGGTTTGCCTTTACCGCATTTTCAGCATTTGCAACGGTTTTATTATTCATTTCTACAATCGAAGCGTTCAATTCCTCAACCGAACTCGTCTGGTCGGTTGCTCCGGCAGCCAAAGTCATGCTTGTCTGAGCTATTTGGCTTGCACCTTCGGCTACTTGCTCCGATGCTGACGAAATACCGTGCATCATATCGTTAAGTTCGTCAATAATTTTATTTAATGAAATTTTTATATCGTTAAAATCTCCTTTATATTCCTTAGTTACGCTAATATTGAAATTTGCGGTCGCAATTTGTTTGAGCGTTTCGGAAATATCGGAAATATAAGAAAGAGTTGTTTCGGCGGCAGTATTAGCCGACTGTTTTAATACGTCAAACGCTCCTTTATAGCTACCCGTCATATGCGCATCTTTAAAACGACCGTCTTTCAAGGCGCCTAAAGAACGTTCAACATCAGAAAGCGGTTCGGCTACCGCACGAATAAGAGTGTTTAAATCATCAATATTTTCCAGCCAGTGGCCCTTATATTTTGTAATATCCGCTTGAACATCTAATTTACCATCCAATACGCTTTTCGTTAGGAAGGTAATTTCATCGGTTACATTTATTAAGTTATTCCTAAGCGCATTAACAACATCGTTGCCAACAGCCTGTTTCCCGGGATATTTGCTGACATTGGCACTAAAATCGCCGTTGCCGTATGAATTAAGTACCCCCATTAATTCTATATAGTTATTGATATACATAAACGTCATGTTAGTTGTGCCGTTTATAACTTCCGCATAAACTCCCGTATATTTTGACGGGTCAGGCTTATACTCAAAATCTCCGGTCGCGTGAATATCAGCCATTTCCTTCATATCATTCAGAAGACTTTTAAAAGTATTGACAAGCAAATAAATATCCTTCGTCAGCGTTCCGATTTCATCTCCTGTAATGCTCTTTGTATCGGTATTGATATTCATATTTCCCCGTGAAATTTCTGAAACAAGTTTTACAAGTCTATTTGTCGGTATCGCTACGGAATTTGATATGTAAAATCCAAGAATTAAACATAAAATTAGCGAAATTATGGAAATACACATCGTCACAAAAATTCCTGTACCCGCAATTTCGTCATTACGGGTGGCCGTGTTATTTAATTCTTCAAGGGTTAAGGCATATATCCCCTGTATATCATCGTAAATTTTATTGGCGACAACATTTGTAGAATCAAGCATTTCTACCGTTAATTCCAAATCCATTGTTTGGGCGGTTTCTATCATTACATTAAGCAAGGGTCTGAACTCGGTAGTGTATAGTCTGTCTAAGTCTAAAGCTAAAAGAATTATCTCATCAGAGGAACCAACAGCATTAAGCGTGTCTATATAATCACTAACCGATTGCTCCATCGTATCGGCCAAACCAACCAAGCGCAGGGATTGTGATTCGAGAATAGTCGGGTCGGACATTACCCTAATGATAAACCCTCTTGACGTTTGCCTCACATTTGCGAACGCGACTTCAACCCCCATCAATTTATCCAACGGGTCTATAACTGCATCAATCGCGTAATGGCTTCTTTGATTCATCTGTGCAAGATTGACGCTTGATGCAATTCCAATCGCGGCAGTAAAAATAAAGGTTACGAAAAACCCCAAAAGGATTTTAGTTTTGATTTTAACATTTCGCATCTATTAACCGCTCCTTATAAAATATTATTTTTTCTTTGTAAATAAAAATGTTTAATGTTTCGTGGATATTTTGCTGATTTATCAATATAAGTCAAAAGGTACACCTTTTGAATAAGGTTAATCTTGATGGTTTTGGAATACGATTGCCGTGTAAATTTCAATAAAAACAAAAATTATCCTTGAAATTTGCAAAATTGTAAATTATAATATAAAAATAGCTGACATTCAAAAGGTGTACCTTTTGAATGTCAGCTATTTCTTTTTAGTTGATTGATATTCTCGCAAACGCCTGTATAATGTAGATTCTTTTAAGCCTGTTTGTGCCATAAATTCTTCAATCGGCAGTTTTCCGCGCTCCCACAACTTCGCCAGTTCAACGAAGTTTTCAGGGGGCTTTTTGACGGGGCGGCCAAGATGAACACCCCGTACCCGTGCCGCTTTAATACCTTCAATCTGCCGCTTACGGATGTTTTCGCGCTCGTTCTGCGCTACGAAAGACAGAATTTGAAGCACAATATCGGCAAGGAACGTACCGACTAAATCCCGTCCGTTACGGGTGTCAAGCAGGGGCATATCAATCACGGCTATATCAACGCCGCGCTCTTTCGTAAGTATACGCCATTGTTGTTGGATTTCCTCATAATTACGCCCAAGCCGGTCAATGGACTTAATGTAAACAAGGTCGCCCGATTGAAGTGTATCCATCAAAGCCTTGTAATTCGGGCGGTTAAAGTCTTTCCCGCTCTGTCTGTCAATATAAATCTGCGCTGACGGTATTTTCAACTCGCCCATCGCAATCATTTGACGGTCAATGTTTTGTTCATCGCTGCTTACGCGAACATAACCGTATATTGCCATAAAATCGACTCCCTTCTAAATAAAAACGAGCATCAGTGCGTCCGTTTCTCTTTTAATATAATTTCGCTTTTAGTTTCTCAATAAAATAGTAAAAAAATTCATATCTCCGTGGTATATGATGGATAATAAGCATTCTTTTTTAACAAAACGCCATAATCGTTCAATGAGGTTTAAGTTTGGTGAGTATGTAGGTAAAAACAGCAACTCGATGTGTAATTCTGCGGCTTTGGCAATAATATCCTTGCAATGCTGATATCTTGCGTTATCCGGCGCTATCGTTATTGGTATATTTCCATAATTCTTTTTTTCGGTCTTTCTTCTGCTATCGCTCGGTTGGGGTGTGAACAGTAATAATAATGGACAATTTAAACATTGTTTGTAAAATAAAAAGTTGACGAATGAAAAAAAATGTTGCACAATAATTTCAAGAAGGTGGTGGACAGAATGTCGGCAACAGAATATGTTAAAAAATTGCGCGTGGGTTGGAATTTGGGAAACACATTGGATTCGCATCCCAAGCATAATAAAAAGCTTCCGTTTCGTCAGGAAACGCTGTGGGGAAATCCGTTAACGACAAAGGCGATTATACATAAGGTACGAGAGTCAGGATTCGATATGTTGCGAATTCCGGTTAGTTGGTATGCGCAGATGGGCGACGCGCCTGATTTTGTGATAAAGGAAGAATGGTTGCAGCGCGTGAAGAAGATTGTGGATTACGGAATTAATTTGGGAATGACGGTGATTGTAAATCTTCATCATGAAGACTGGCATACGCCGACGGATGAAAATTATCCTGTGGCTAAGGAGCAAATGAAAAAAGTTTGGACGCAGATTGCGAATTATTTTGAAAGCTACGACGATAAGTTGATTTTTGAATCAATGAACGAGCCGCGTGTAATTGATTCGCCGGAAGAATGGCTGGGCGGCGATGAAGAAGGACGCCGCGTTGTGATGCAATTGAACCAAGACGCCGTTGAAGCGATTCGCGCGACGGGCGGAAATAATTCGTCGCGAATGATAATGGTTACAAATTACGCGTCGAGTTATTACGAAGTTGCGATGGCGGATTTCGAAATGCCGAATGACGAAAATTTAATAATGTCGATTCACGCTTATGTTCCGTATGAATTCGCGCTCGGCGGCGACTTTAGTTTGAACGTTTGGAAAGAAGAATATGAAAACGATATCGACGAATTATTCGCACGGATTGACAAATATTTTATATCAAAAGGGATTCCGGTAATCATGGGAGAATGCGGCGCGAGAAAAAAAGGCGATAACGAAGACGCGCGCGCGAAATGGGCAGAATATTATACCGCAAAAGCGCGGGAATACGGCGTTCCGTGTTTATGGTGGGACAACGGCCCGCTTGACGGTCCCGAACATGTCGAAGTCTTTGGTTTATTAAACCGAAACACAGTAGAATGGGCTTATCCGAAAATTCTAAAAAACTTTGTAACTTAATTGACATATTTCCCGGGCGGCACTATAATTATTAAAATAACTATGGATATTTTGTGTTTTTTTAATATTGGGGGTTGCCCGAATGATGAAGCAAAAAATTTCCGGTAACATTTTTATATGTTGGCTGTTGGTCATTATTATGGTTGGCGGCCATTTTGGCGTGTTCGCGAATTCGGCGCGCGCGGAGGAACCGGATTTTACCGAAGGGCTTTCGCAGCTTGAAATATATGAAGAAATGCTTGCGGCATTCGGAACGAGATATCATTTTACGGATTATTTGCTTGACCACTTACATGCGACGCGTCCCGCGCTTGCGACCGATATTGTAATCGACGCGGCGGATTATATATTAGTTGAAGGAATGGACGCGCGCCACGAAGCAGATTGGGAAGGAATGTCCGGCGTTTCCGTTTGGACAGATGAACAAGGTCTGATTCAATGGGAATTCGATATTCTGCAAGCGGGGCTATACAATGTATCAGTTACATATTACACCGTTCCGGGGCGCAACGCGGATATTCAGCGCGCGATTTTTATTAACGGCGAACAGCCGTATTTCGAAGCAAGCCCCGTTGAATTCCGCCGCACATGGGTAAACGCGTTGGAAGAAGTTCAGCAAGACAGCTTGGGCAACGACATGCGCCCGAATCAAATCGAGCAGTCCAGATGGTCGGAATCCGTTGTCCGCGATTCGATGGGTACATACAACGAACCGCTTTCGTTCTATTTTAACGCGGGACGAAATACAATTAGCTTTGTTTCACTTCGTGAGCCGATGATGATTCGTGAATTACGCATTCATCAGGCAAACGAAGTTTTTTCATATGCGGATATTTCCGCGTTGCAAGCGAGCCTGCCGCGCCCCGGCGTTGCGGAAGTTCAACCGATTCGCATCGAGGGACAGCACGCCGTCAGAAAATCATCGCCGATGCTTGCGCCCGGAATCGACACAGGCGGACCGGGCGTTTATCCGTACAGTCCGAGATATATGCGAATCAATCATATCGGCGGCGGTTCGTGGAGCGAACCCGGCGCGTGGATTGAATGGGAAGTCGATGTTCCTGTAGCGGGATTATATTCGATTGCAATGAATGTTCGGCAAAATTATCATCGCGGCGCGAATTCGTTCCGCAGAATTACGATTAACGGCGAAATTCCGTTTTCGGAAATGGAAGCATACGCGTTCGGATTTCAAAACGGATGGCGCGTTGATACGCTCGGCGGCGAAGACGACCCGTTTTTGTTTTGGCTGGACGAAGGAACAAACATTATTCGAATGGAAACCGTTTTGGGCGATTATGCTCCTTATATGCGCGAAGTTCAAGAGATTGTTTTGAGCTTAAATGATTTATACCGGCAAATCGTAATGATTACGGGGCTAAAACCCGATGTTTTCCGCGATTATGAAATAAACAGACGTTTGCCGCATTTGCGCGGCGAGCTTATCCACGAACGTGAACGCCTTGAACGCATACACGCGGATTTAACTTCAATGGCGGAAGGACGCGGTCAGCGCGACGCAATGATTAACACAATGGCGCAGTTGCTTGAAATACTTCACGAAGATATTGAGCAAATTCCGCGCCGCGTAAAGGATTTTCAAACAAATATCGGTTCGCTCGGAACGTGGATTATGATGGTGCGCGAGCAAATGCTTGCGGTGGATTCGATTCATATTCTGCCGCACGACGCGCCGACGCCCGACAACGGACGCAGTTGGTGGCGGCAAATATTGCATGAACTCGTTACGCTGTTCTTTTCATTTATAATCGACTACAACACAATCGGCATGGCAATCGAAGGCGAAGACGCGCAAAACATCGAAGTGTGGATTGGAACCG
>JAIRVD010000046.1 GCA_031254075.1 Clostridiales bacterium | reverse complement strand
TTATCACGTTATTTTGTTATATATGCTTTAAGCCAAAAACCCATGCACGGATATGATATAAGCAAGTGGATAGGCGAAGCTACAAAGGATTGTTGTTGTCCTACCGAGGGTTCACTGTATCCCATGTTAAAGGAGTTTGAGAAAGGCTGTTATGTAACGAGCGAAACCATGACGGTATCGGGAAGAGAAAGAAAAGTATACACAATAACAGAAAAAGGACTTGAAGCCCTTGCGACAGCAAGAAGAGTGTGGGGGCATACAGCGGAGCTGATAACGGACACAATACGGCAAAATAACGATTGAAGTTGTCAGCTCCGTATTGACGTGTTGCGTCCTCAATTAATCCGCAACGCGCCGCTGTAAAGAGATGGTTTTCCGCAAGACTGGACATCATACTTGAACAAGTTGTAAAATATGACAGAATATTCGATACGGAGGTTCATATGAAAATTCTGTGGGATGATAGGGGCGCGGAAGCTGTTCCGAAGTCGTACTATGTAACGATGAAGCAGGCGGCGCTTGCGGCATTGCGGAAGTGTTTTGAAGTGGAAGACTTGAAAGCATTAAATTATGAAGTGAGCATCTCATTCGTTTCGGATGAAGAAATTCGCGAGTTAAATAATAAATACCGCGAACAGGACAAGCCTACGGATGTTCTTTCGTTTCCGACGATGGAAGCACCGCCCGGCAAAATTTTTCCGATGGGCGACATTGTAATTTCGACCGAAACGGCGGCACGCCAAGCACAGGAATACGGGCATACCTACGAACGCGAACTGACATTTTTGACCGTTCACGGAATGCTTCACCTCCTTGGCTTAGACCACGAGGCAAGTCTCGAAGACGAAAAAATCATGGAAGAGATAACCGATGAAATCATAAAGAGTCTTAAACTTTAAAGTTTGGGGCGGCGTCCCAAGGTCTTAAAAAGGAGGCTTCCGAAAAAATGAAACCACGAAAAAGCCGAAATTTTTTTGAATCGCTCGGCTACGCGTTTACGGGAATTCGCGCGGCGGCAGCGCGTGAGCGGAATTTCCGTATCCAAATAATAATGGGAGTTTTGGCAATAATATGTTGTATAATTTTTCAGGTTGAGGCTTTATTATTTGTACTGGTGGCGTTTGCGATATTTTTTGTGCTTGCGATGGAGCTTATAAACACGGCGATAGAGGCAGTCATTGATTTATCTGCGGGCGGAAAGAAGCATCCGCTTGCGAAAATCGCGAAGGACGCGGCGGCGGGCGCGGTGCTGATGGCAGCGGCTTTCGCGGTGATTGTCGGGTTCGCGGTGGCGGCGAAAGTGATTGGAGATTTCATCAATGCATAAATTTTTTTCGATTTTCGAGAACCGATTTTTCTTAATTTCGTTTGGGTTGTCGCTTGCTGCGGGGATGCTTGTTTTTTTTGCGATTGTACTGATTTTCGGCGCGGTGAATGACCCGGACATGGAAGTTTTTTATGAAGAGGAAGAGCCGGAATATGTATTGCAAATTCCGATGCCCGACGATTGGGAGACGGAAGAACCCGAGTCCGAGGACGAATTCCCTTACCCCACACAGGTGAGCATTTTAACGGGTATACGCATTCACGAAGATGACGCGAACCGTCGTCCGCTTGCGTTTGTGATAAACAATATTCGGCAGGCATTGCCGCAGAGCGGAATCACTTCCGCCGACATTGTTTACGAGGTTCTTGCGGAGGGCGATGTTACGCGGCTGATTGCGGTTTTTCAGTCGTATATTCCCGAAAAAATCGGCTCGATTCGCTCGGCACGCGATTACTTTGTAGATATCGCGTACAACCACGACGCAATTTTTATTCATCACGGCGGAAGCCCTTCGGGATACAGCCGCATTCGTTCTACAAAAATCACCGCAATGGACGGCGGTCAGCTCGAAGGACGGGGCATCTTCTGGCGCGACAGAACATTTCCTTCGTGGGCAAGGGAAACGGGAACGCGTTCGTCAGAACACAGCTCGTATACCGGCCGCGAAAAAATAGAAGAACATATTGAAGCAAACGAAATTCGATATACAACGGACAATCATCCGTCGTTCGGATTTCTTTTTGCTGTTCCGGCGGACGGGCAGGAAGAAATTTTAACCGCAAACAGCGCGAATACCGCAAACATCGTGCGCGTTCCGTTTTCGCAAAACTATGTACGAACCTTCGTTTTCGACAGGGAGGAAAATGTCTACCGCGTGGAAAACCGCGACGGCGAACATCGCGACGCCGAAACCGAAGAAACCGTTACCGTTTCAAATATTTTAATTCAATTAACAAGAATGCACGTAATCGCGGGCGACGAAGCAGGTCGCAGAAGCGTAACGACTGTCGGTGAGGGCGAAGGCTACCTGATAACAAACGGCGCATATGTCCCCGTACGCTGGAAAAAGACCGCAATCGATTCGCCCACCTTTTGGACTTTCCAAAACGGCTCGCCGCTCACACTGACACCTGGCAGAACATGGATTTGCATTTTTCAACACAGCGGAACTGTTACATTTTCTATTGAAGACTAACCCGCTTCTTCAACAAATACCATGTCGCGAAATATGCGATAAATCCGATGGCTAGACCGAGTGCGGCGATGTAGAGGTCGAAGTAGCTTCCGAATATGGGGATTCTGCCGACGTGCAGACCGAGCTCGACCTCCCCGCCATTTGGTCCGAGAATTTGACTTCTGTTAAGCAGACGGATTGCGGTGACCGAGTAGCCGAAAATAGTTCCGAGACAGATGGTTGATGTGAAGAAGCCGGGGCATTTCCATTTGCCAAAGACGGAATTGTGCAGTGTCAGACCGAAAAACGTGACGCTTACGCTGAAGAAGAAAATTACGGCGATACTGAGATAGAGCGGGATTAGGTCAAGTGATACACGCGGAACCCTTATTTCTCTGAAAATTTCGACGGAGTAAGTTCCTTCCAGAATGAGCAACGCTATAAAAATGGCGATTATTATAAAATCGAACCACACCCAAGCGGTGAGTAATTTTGAAAACAGCAGGCGTCCGCGCGAAACGGGCAACGTGAATGCGAGATAACCCGAGTCGCCGAACATGCTTTTTTCGACGAACTGAGAGATGTGAACGGCAAGAAAGCCGAGAATGAGCGCGAGGCTGCCCATTACGCTCACATCAAGAACGCTGCGCGCTTGGTATTCGTCCGCAGCCATGTGAAACGCAATTCTTCCGACAATTGCGCCGACAATTATAAAAACAAACATCGCGATAAACATTGTTCTGCCGAAAAGCAAGTCGTGCTTTAAATGCTTAATAAACATTTCTGAACACCTCCCGGAAAAGTTGGTCAAGGGAGGTGTTTTTTTCCTCCCGAAGCTTATCTACTTCGTCACACAGGAAAATTTCGCCTTCTTGCAAAAAAATTGCGATATCCAACACGGGCTCGATGTCCGCGATAATATGCGTCGAAAGCATAATCGACGAATCCTCGGGAAAGTTTCGCAATATCGTATCCAAAATAAATTCGCGAGAGGCGGGGTCAACCGCGCCGATTGGTTCGTCCAAAACATACAAACTCGCTCGGCGGCTCATCGCCAACGCAATTTGCACCTTCTCCTGCATTCCTCGGCTAAGTTTTTTTATCTTCTTGTCAAACGGAATTTTCATGCTCGTAAGCATTTGCTGTGCGCGTGATTTTTCAAAATCATCGTAATAATCCTCAAATAATTCAATCGCCTCATTCACCCTAAACCACGGCGGAAGATGCGCGACATCGGGCAAATACGAAATTATCTTATTCGCCTCAGACCCCGGCGGAATTCCCTTTATCAAAACCTCTCCGCTGTACCCCGAAAGCAAACTCATCACAATTTTTATCAGCGTCGTTTTCCCGCTGCCATTAGGTCCCAACACGCCCACGATTTTACCTTTTGGTATCGAAAACGAAATCCCGTTAAGCGCAACGGAATTCCCATAGCTCTTCACCAGATTTTTTACTTCCAATATATTATCCATTTTTTTCGCCTCCCTTGATTGCATAACTTACATAATCCGAAATCTCGTCACGCGGCATTCCGCAGTCAAGCATCTCGGCAATATAATTCGCCGTAATTTCCGCAGGCAACGACGTCTTCAAATTCTCAATTAACTCAACGTTCTTCGTTACATATCTTCCGTTCGTTCCCTCCGTATATAAATAGCCCATCTCCTCAAGCTTCGCCAGCGATTTCTGCATCGTATTCGGATTAACCTTGAAATTCGCCGCCATATCCCGCACAGGCGATATCTTCCCGCCCGGCGGCAGCTCCCCCTTCGCAATCGCCAATAACACCCGCGATATTATCTGCAAATATATCGGTTGCGTGCTGTTGAAAAAGGTTGTCATTGCTTCACCTGCTTCCGTGTTTCGATTGTATTATTCGAATAATACAACAGCGACTGAATATTGTCAATTCAGGCAACCCCCGAAAACCCGCTGAGTAAAATTTCAAACGTCGCGAACGCTTCAACGCGCGTTTGAAATTCGGACGAGCGATGGTTTTCGGATTTACTCCCTCAAGCACCCAATCGGAATGATATACACCCCATCTTTGCGCCTGTATCCCAATTCACCGCCTGTCAGCACCATCAGAAACGACGGCTCTTTCATTTTATCCACGTTAATCTTATTCCGCAGAGTTTTTAGATTTTCGGCGGCGGCTTCAATTTCTTTTGTACACATCTTTACCTCGACGGCTCCCCAGCGTCCGTCCTTCAAGTGAACAACCGCGTCCGCCTCCAGACCGTTCTTGTCACGGTAATGGAACACCTCACCGTCAATAGCATGAGCGTAGACGCGTAAGTCCCGAACGCACAGGGATTCAAACAGCAATCCGAAAGTATTGAAGTCGTGGAGCAACCCGTCGGGGGCGACACGAAGTACAGCAGCGGCAATTGAGGGGTCGATGAAGTGGCGTTTAGGCGATGTGCGTATCGTCGTTTTGGAACGCATAGCCGGACTCCATGCCGGCAAATCCTCCACTACGAAGATACGCCGAAGTGCGTTAATATAGGATGCGATTGTTTTTTCCGAAATACTTTCTTCATCGCTCGCAATATCTCCACGAATGGTAGAAAGATTCGCCATTGTGGATATATTCCGTGCCAACGAACGCATCAGACCGCGCACACGGGCAGGACTTTTTTCAACCCCGTCCACGCGGGACACATCAATATTAATTACCGCGTCTACATAGTCGCAGACCCGCCGCAAGGCGACGGATTCTTTTTCACCGACCGAAGCCGGCCATCCCCCGCGAGTCAGAGCATAAGCCAGTCCTTCGATTGTCAGTGAAGACATCCCCTCACCGTCAGTCGTACCGTCAAACAAATCTTTCAATGACACGGAGCCGTTTGATTCCAATGATTCAAACAGCGTCATAGGTCGCATCAACATTCGGGAGATGCGCCCTGTGCCGGTATGCGCAACGGCATTATCCACAGGAACAGCAGAGCCTGTCAGGATAAACTGTCCGCTCTCACCCCGTTTGTCCACAGCGAAACGAACGGCATCCCACAAAACAGGAGCCGTTTGCCATTCATCTATCAAGCGCGGCGTGTCGCCTTTAAGAAGCAAGGACGGTTTCGTATCGGCGGCTTTAAGGTAAGATGCAGCATAGTCAGGGTCTTGCATGTACAAGATACTCTTCGCTTTTTCTTCCGCTGTTCGTGTCTTGCCGCACCACTTTGGGCCTTCTATCAAAACCGCCCCGGAGGATTCCATCGCCGCGTCTAATACCTTATCCGCGATACGGCACAAGTATTTATTTTTCATTCTTTACCACCTGTCTCATTGCAAATTGAAGTGATTCATCATGTCATCTGCTTCCGAGTTTGTCAATGATATGATTCCGAGTTTGCCTGCATTATTATAAGCACAAAAAAAGCAGAGAATCAATTTTCGATTCTCTGCTTTTTCTGTTGCGTTAAAACTGTTTCGGTAAAACTGAACTTACTTTATAACTTCAACGGTTCTGGTGACGGGGTTCCAATCGACTACTGCGCCGAGGGCTTCACAGATGAAGCGCAGCGGAACATAG
>JAIRVD010000035.1 GCA_031254075.1 Clostridiales bacterium | reverse complement strand
GGATTTTGTGAAGTAATCGGCGTTGCGTATCATCCCGAGGGTTTTATCGTAATGAAATCGGATGGAAAATTATTTCCGGCTGTGAATATTGCCGACGACGACACGCAGCAGGAAGCAGTTTGGCTTTCGAATTGTCATGATGTCGGACAAGTGATTTCCAATAATCGCGGTTGCGTGATTCTCGGCAAGGACAAACGAATTTACAAAAATAATCAGCCCGCGAATTATTTTGCGCAATGGCGCGACGTAATCGGCATCGTTGACTTGGCGGACAGTTTTGCGATTTTGCGCGGTGACGGAACGGTTCGCGTTTTGTCGTATGAACGCGACAAGCCGCGTCCGGAAACGCCCGCCGACGCTTGGACGGATATTGTCGCGATTTACGGCGGGTATCGGCGGTTGCTGGGGCTTACAAAGGATGGAAAATTACTCGTTGTGTATACGCACCAAGGTTGGCTGTGGAGCAATCAGGCAATGGCAATGGATTATGTATTGAATTGGTATCCGGTGGGATTGTAATGGATACACGAATTGTAGAAACATTAACGGCAATGCGCGACCGCTACGGTGACGGCATTTTTTATAATTTAACGACCGTAAAAAATCTCTTAAACGACCTCGCGCCGACGATGTTAAAAGAACGTATCCAAATTTTAAATTTTTTAGAAATAGGCGGGTATTTTCAATTAAAATATGCGGAAAAAACATATCCGCTTGTGCGAAAACGGCTTGCGCAACAAATGATTAACACATTTGCTGTGGACGAAGCCGTTGCGGAATGGACGCTGAATGTTTTCAGCGTTTTTCTCGGGTTTAACATCACGGAAGACGGCGCGGTTTATCTTAAAGAAGAAGCACCAAAGCCGGTGAGAATTCCGAATCAGCAAACGATGTTACGCCCGAACGCGAACCCAAGCACCCGTCCTAACTCGCCGTTCATCGGCGACGAACGCCGTCCGATTATGACGGTTCCGCGTCCGAGATTCGGCGGGGAGAAGAAGGCGTATATTAATATTAAATTCGCACAGAGAATTTCCGCAGACTTCCATTCCGTTGCAATTACACGAGACGGGCAGGTTAAATCAGCCGGAGCGAATTCCGAAGGGCAGTGCAACACAAATACTTACGATTGGCGCGACATGAAAGCGGTTTCGGCGGGCGCGGGTTTTACGCTCGGGCTTCGTTCGGACGGAACGGTTCTCGGTGTCGGGCGAAACGATTTTTCTCAGCTCGGTGTAAAAAATTGGACGCAAATAAAAAAAATTTCCGCAGGCGCGCGACATTCTGTCGGACTTCGTGAAGACGGTTCGTTGCTTGCCTGCGGTCAAAATAAACACGGCGAATGCAAGGTTCGGCATTGGCGAAACATCGTTCACGTAGTTGCGGGTCAGGATTGCACATTCGGAATAAAAAAAGACGGACGCGTTCTCGTCAGCGGGAATAATATAAACGGAAGCTATGAGGTCTCGCATTTGGAAAATGTCGCCGATATCGGCTACGCCGCGCCCGGTCGCGTAATCGCGTTGCATGACGACGGCACAATTTCCCGAGTCGGGCGCGAAAACCATATGCGCCGAAATTTTTCCGGCTTTCGAAATGTGCGGCAGATTTCCGCCGCGTCCGATTATTTCGCAGGGCTTATGGAAAACGGCACGGTTCGGTTGCTTGCGTATTTCTGGCAAGACTCCGGCGTCGAAGCCGCAACCGCCGACTGGCGCGACATCGTTGCAATCGCCGCCGGACGCCATCATATAATAGGTTGGAAATCGAACGGCACCCTAATCGCCGAAATGCTTCACCCCGATATTTCGCATAATAAAGGGCAATTAAACATTACGAAATGGGAGATGTAAAATAATATGTATTCTGTAAACATTAATATCGAAGACGCCGCGCCCGGAATGGTTCTTGCGGAGTCGGTTTATGTTGAAAACAGCGCGGGTGTGAAAATGCTTGCGGCGCGAAAAGGCGCGATGCTTGTCGGTGACGTAATTCGTGTTTTGCAAAATCGCGGCGTTAAGATTATTAATATTGTTTCCATAGTGCCTCCCAATGAAAATCTTGAGGAAGAAATTTTACCAGCCGCCGCGCAAAAACCGACAGCGTCTGTTGCGCCTGCGCCGGTTGTTCCTGTTGTTACCGCGCCGGCTGTTTTAAGCGCAAAACCGAAGCCGGAAAAAGTTGTTCCGATAAAAGGTGTTGTAGACACAAAATTAAAAGAAGAAGCGGTTGACAGTATAAAGCAGTTATTCGGTTGTTTTTCGGCAGAAAGCGGAATCAATAAAACAACGGCATACCAGTGCGTTGAAAACGTTGAAAGTGTTGTAAACGATTTATTGAATGTAATAACCGATGATTCGACGGGGCTTGTTCATATTAATGACTTAAAACAATTTGATGAATACACATACCACCATTCGTTGAGCGTTTCGGTGCTTTCGATTGCGGCGGGCAGCGAACTCGGGCTTGACAGCGGCACGCTGTTTCGCCTCGGACGTTGCGCAATGCTTCACGATATCGGAAAACAACTGATTCCGCACGACATTATTAACAAGGCAGGCAAACTCACCGACGCAGAATTTGCAATGGTTCAAAATCACACCATTCTCGGCGCGGCAAGCCTAAAGAAAAACGCAATCGGCGACGTCGAACTCTGGAACGGCGTTATGCTTCACCACGAAAAAATGAACGGAACCGGTTATCCAAAACAACTCAGGGGCAAGGATATTCCGCTTTTCAGTAAAATCATCGCTATCGCGGATGTTTACGACGCGATTACATCCTACCGCTCATACCGTTCGCCTATGCTGCCTTCGGATGCTTTCGATGTAATCTTTAAAGACGCCGGCACAGCCTTCGATTTCGAAATAGTAAAAGCTTTTGCGGCAAAACTCGAACCATATCCCGCAAACACAATTATTCAACTCTCAGACGGAAAAATCGGAATCGTCATCCAATCAAAAAAAGGCGCGTCAAAAATTCGTCCGACAGTGCGCCTTTGGGGCAGCGATGAAATTATCGCTCTCTCGGATGAAAAACACAGACAAATTAATATCACAAAAATATTAAACCCCTCCGACTTGCCGGAGGGGTATGAGTTGGTGTAAAAAATGTGCAACGATACATTGAATTTGTATTCAAACGCGTAGAGAACCGATTCGATGAAATACTTAATGCTTCCGGTGCCGGCTAAATAATCGCAGGAATTCAGAAATAACATCCGCGGATTTTTTTGCGTATTCTTTTAGAAATTCGTTGAAATCGAATGTTGAATCGTCGTCGGCGTTGTCGGAGATTGTTCGGACTATGCCGAAATTTGTGTTATTTAGTGCGCAAACATGTGCAATGCTTGCGCCCTCCATTTCGCACGCCAGTGCGTCGAAGTCGCTTACGATAGCGGCTTTTATTTTTTCGCTGCTGATGAATTGGTCGCCCGTTGCGATTACGCCCGTGTGAACGTTGCCGAATTTTCGCGCGGCTTTTTCCAAAATTTCAACTGCATTCGGTGCGCATGGAATAAATTTTGCGTTTATCTCGGTGACAAAGCCTTTTTCTATTCCGATTGGCGTTAAGTCCAAATCGTGCTGAACCGCGCATTTCGCAACGACGATGTCCATGATTCGCACTTCCGGTGAGAGCGCACCCGCAACACCCGTGTTGATAATCACCGTCGGGCGGTACATAAGAATCATCGTTTGTGCGCAAACGGCGGCGTTTACCTTGCCCATCCCGCATTGCGCAACGACGACTTCGGTTTCGTCGAATTTTCCTTTTATATAGGAAATTCCGCTGTGTTTTTTCGTGACGGGGTCGCCCAGCTTCGCGATAAAACTTTCAACCTCCACTGCCATTGCTCCGATTATTCCTATCATGGCAAATGCTCCTTATGCATATTTTTCCGAATCAAAAAAACACCAAGCAACGCAAACGCAACAATTCCAACCGATAAAGACGCAACCAATGCAGGACCGGCTTCTTGTTTTTCGTGTTGCTCTTCAGGCGGTTCTTCCGGTTCGTAAGTAAATGCGGGGATAATTTCCGGTTCTTCGAAAAATTCCTCCGGCGGAATTTCCGGCTCTTCAAAAATTTCTTCTTCGATTTCAATTTCTTCGATAATAATTTCAATTTCATCGGAAATTTCTTCCGTCGGAATGTTTGGGATTCCGAAAAAGATGTAGTCGATTAACGCCGTTGTGTCGGAAAAAATCGCCCCTCGCGGCGACGCGAACAAAACGGAGATAATAACTTCGTAATTTTCGTTTGCGGCGTAAGTAACGAGCGTGTGTTGCGCGGCATTTGTGAAGCCGGTTTTTCCGCCGACTACATGCGGGTTGAATTCCTCCGCGCCCGGTCGTATTAAAACATTTGAATTTCGCATTTCGCGTGTTTCGTCAAAATGCTCGGTCGGCATAAGAAAAAAATAAGGCGTCGAAATTATTTCCACGAAAAGCGGATGCCGAATCGCCTCGCGCATTATCAGCGCAATGTCATATGCCGTCACAAACTGTTCTTCGCCCGGCAGCCCGCACGGATTTATAAATCGCGTGTTGTACGCGCCGAGCTGCTGTGCGCGTACGTTCATCATCGCAACAAATGCCGTTTCGCTTCCGGCGACATGCTCCGCCAACGCCCGCGCAACCTCGTTTGCCGACGGCAGCATTATTCCGTATAAAGCCTCAAGCGCCGTCATGCTTTCGCCTTCCAACATGCCCATTCGTCCCGCGTAATCAGGAAGGTCAACTGCGTATTCTGAAAAAACAATTCGTTCGTTCAAATTATCAACGTTCTCTAAAACCAACAACGCGGTCATTATCTTCGTAATGCTCGCGGGATAACGCTGCGCATATCCTTCCGTTTCATATAAAACCGCGCCCGTTCTCGCATCCATCACAAGAACCGACCCCGCGTTATATAAAACTTCGCTTTGCGCATCCGAAATCGTAGAAGCAAATACGGGAACACTCATTATCAAAACGCAAAAAATTAAAATGATTTTTCTCATATACGCCTCCTTGTGTTCATTAAACCATACAGTTTTGCGCTGTGCAAGCTTGCAGGGCTTGCCGTTATGTGATAAAGCATATACTATAAATTATACCGAACAGGAGGAAAAACATGGATATTTTCGAAGCTTTCAAAAAGCGTTATTCGCATAAGGATGGATTTTTGCCCGATGCCGTTCCGCTTGCGGACTTGGAACGCATAGCGCAAGCAGGCTTGGATGCGCCGAGCGGAAGAAATCGTCAAACCGTGCGCTTGATAATTCTGCCGAACCGCGCGGCGATTGAACCCGTATGCGCCGTTTCGCCGACAATCGGGCTGGAAACAACACCCGCCGCAATCGCCGTACTTACCGACAAAACCCTCACGCCCGAAAACGAATTCAATTTCGAAAAAGAAGACTATTCCGCCGCAACCGAAAACATGCTGCTTGCCGCAACCGCACTCGGCTACTCATCACTGTGGCTCGACAGCCCATACTTCGACAGGGAAAAAGAAAAACAAGCCCGTGCCGTGCTTTCCGTGCCGGAAGCATACCGCTTATGGGCGGTTCTTCCAATCGGAAAACCAAACGGCGAAGGCTCGCGCAGGGAGAAGCTTCCGTTTGAGGAGAGGGTGTATTACCAATATTTTCTGTCCAATCCGCGATAGGATATTGCTTCGGCGATGTGTTCGATGGAAATATCCGCCGAGTCGGCGAGGTCGGCGACGGTTCGTGCGACTTTCAGAATTTTATGATAGGCGCGTGCACTGAGTGACATTGTGTCGAAAACGTTTTTTAACAGTTCCTGTGCGTCGGTACCGAGCTTGCAATGTTTTTTAGTTAACGCGACGGACATTTTTGCGTTGAAGCGAATGTCCGTTTTTTCTTTTTCGAAACGATGCTGCTGACGCTTGCGTGCGTTTTCGACGCGTGATTTTATTTCGGCAGAATTTTCGACGGGTTTGCGGGAGGTTTGCAGGTCGTTGTAT
>JAIRVD010000391.1 GCA_031254075.1 Clostridiales bacterium | reverse complement strand
TGTCGAAGGTATACCCGAAAATATTGACTATATCCAAAATTCCCTTAACGAGGTTTTTTTAACGGACAGTCACCGCTTACACAGCGAAAGCAGTTATACGGTTTATTATTATCGCGACGTTTTCAGAACAATGCCCGGGTTGCAAAATTTGTCCGCACGGTCTAATCCGCGCTTGTGGGTTAATCTTTTAGATTATATGCGGACTTCGGATATGCTGAATAAATTCGAAAATATAAATACCTTCCCCGGAAAAAAATATGAAATGCCTGTCGGCAGTATTTTGCTTTATATGCAAACAGAATTGGAAACATCACAAAGTTTCGCGAATTTTGCCGGCGGATATAACAGTCCTGCCATAACCGCTTTAGCAATACAACTTACGGAAGGGTTTGAAACAGACTATGAAAAAGCCGTCGCGCTGGAAGAATATTTTCGCGGGTTTACATATAATTTAAATTTTAAGCCCGAACGCGAAGATATCGAATATTTTTTACTGGAAAGCCAAACAGGCGCGTGTGTGGAATTCGCCACGGCAATGACGCTAATGGCACGGGCGATAGGGTTAAATGCCCGCTACGTTGAAGGTTTTATCGCGAAAGAGCAAAACGAAGAGGGTCAATTTGTTGTACGCGAAAGCCATGGACACGCATTTACACAAATTTTTTTCGCGCCATATGGCTGGGTAACATTCGAGCCGACACAAGGGCAAATATTCGAACAACCGCAAGAGAATAATGTTTTCCAAGGAATACAAAATATCCAATCCGTTCTGCAAGACAATGTACTCAGCGTTTTCGCAATACTGAGCATAGCTTGTGTATTAGGTTTTACAACATATGTATTTTATATATATCTATTGGCAGAAAAACTGTTCAGACGCAAAGCATTAAAAACCGAAAACAGCCAAGCCATTATCATGTTATTTAAAAAAATGCACCAAATTGCGGAAATTACAAACGAAAGCAACCTTTCGGCAAGACAGCTTACAGAATTAATACAAGAACGCTGCGGAACAGACATATCCGCCGCCGCCGCTTATTACGAACGTGTTATGTACAACAATGAAAAACTTTGTAATAAAAGCAAAAAGGAAGTATATAATATATATCTTGTTGTGTATGCTTTGCGTAAGAGGTTTAAATCCATTTAACGGCTTCACATACATATTGAAAATAAAATTAAAAACATCTCCTAAAAAATGAGGCCGTAACGAATCAGAAAAAAATCTTCTGTTTCGTTACGACCTCATATTTATTTAAAATCAGGGGCAAGCTTTTACTTACACAATTTATAAATCTCCACAACATCCTGCCACATGAGGCGTTTGAAATTGCCTGTCCCTCTTTCGTCGCCAAAAAAAGCGTTAGTGGCTTTTTTCGCCATATCTTCGAAGGCGGATTCGGGAATGCTCAGTTCGGAGAGTTTTTGGGGGAGTCCGAGTTTTTTGTAGAATTCTTCGAGACGGGCGATTCCTTCTGATATGATGGCGTCGGGGTCACGGAAGCTGGAATCGACGCCCATTACGTTTACGGCGAATTGCACGAACATATTTATGTTTTCTTTGTAAACGTATTTCATCCACGCAGGCGTGAGGACGGCGAGACCCGCGCCGTGGGCGACGTCATTGTACGCGCTGAGTTCGTGTTCCATGCCGTGACACGCCCAGTCTTGCGAACGTCCGATGCCGAGCCAATTATTGTGCGCGATGATTCCGCCAAGCCCGATTTCTGACCACGCCTCATAATTTTTCGGGTCGCTTGCGGCAATTAACGCGTTTTTCATAACGGTTTTCAAAACGGATTCGCAAAGCCCGTCTGTAATGTCGCAATTCTTCGTGTTGGTAAAATATCTTTCAAAGATGTGGCTGATGATATCCGAAACGCCGTTTCCGAGCTGAGATTTCGGCAGGTTTGTGAAATATTCAGGATTAACGATGCTTATTACGGGGCGGATTAAATCGCTGCTCATGCCGTGTTTGCGTCCTTCTTTTTCATTTGTGATGACGGCGCTTTGCGACATTTCGCTTCCGGCAGCCGGAATCGTTAAAATCGTCGCAACGGGCAACGCCTTTTTCACCTGCGCCTTGTCAATGAAGAAATCCCAAACATCGCCGTCGCAGCACATTCCGACCGCAATCGACTTCGCGGAATCAATCACGCTTCCGCCGCCGATTGCGAGAATAAAATCCACGCCTTCTTTTTTGCACAGCTCAATTCCTTCGTACACAAGCTCAAGCCGCGGATTAGGCACAACGCCGCCGAGTTCCACGAAGTCAACACCCGCCGCGTGCAGCGACTTTTTCGTATCATCGTAAAGACCGAGTTTTTTCACCGTTCCGCCGCCGTAATGCAACAAAACTTTTTTCGCAAGCGGCTTAACAAGTGTCCCGATTTGATGTTGCATTCCCTTTCCGAAAACTAAATTCGTGGGAGTTTGGATTTGAAAATTTTGCATAACGCATCTCCTTTAGAATTGTAATGGTCCCGATTCTATTTTTCTGATTTTTTCGATACCGTCTTCGGCTTGAGAGAGAAGTGCCTTGCTTCCGTTTCTGTTCGAGCGGGCTTTGACGAAGAATAATTTCGCGTTCGGCATATCTTTTACGATGAGGCTGAGTTCGCCCATCAGGACGCAAAGCTGTTGAATCGCTTCGGGCGACGCGTCGGTTTTTTCGAACGCCGCTAAATATGCTTGGTGGGCGTTTTTAGCTGCGAATTCTTCCATTTCCTTGTCTTTCGCGTCGGCGTAAAGCCATTTGAGGCGCAGCCAAATTTTCGCGGCGAACATTTCATATGATTTGTAAAAAAGCGGCGCGCCTTTAAGCGCGAGAAAATATCCCGCGAAAACATTGTTGATATTGCGGTCGTTTACGATATCCATTTGCAATTGATATTTAAATGGAGTAATTTCTTTTATATTTTCTTTCAGCCGCGAAATAATCGGCTGGGCATACGACGCGTCGAACATGCTGAAATAACAATCGGGGCATGTGACGATTTCGAAATAAGTTGTATCAATGGATTTATAGATATTGCGGAAATCGGGGTCACGGCTTTCGACTTTAAGGCGCGTTGTGCGCACCGAATACCCCGGAAACGCTTTTTCGCAAACGGGGCATTTGAAATTCTTCTTATAAACAAGGTCATCGGGAACGGGTTGCGGCGGAATTTCGTAGAGCTTATGCCCCTCGGGGAAAAGGTCGGGCGGAAGCGCACTCGCGTTTGGCGGGATATCGGAAATAAACCCGGGCGGGGGAGTATCTGAAATAAACCCGGAAGAAGCCGAAGCCGCCGCCCAAGCCGCGGCGGAAACAGCCGACGAAGCCGGTGCAACAGATGCGGCGGGTTTTGCAGACTCAACGGGTTTCGGCGCGGGTGCGGTGAAAAGCTTTTCCGTCTGCATTTTATTCGGGTGATTTCCGTCTGCGGAAAAACCGGGCACCTTTGCATTCGCCAACGCCTGATTTGATTCCTCAAGCCTTTTGCATAATGTTTTTACGATTAAGTAAGTAAGTTGCGGCTGTGTTTCAAAAAATTTATATGCCGCGTCGCGTTCTATTACAAACAAGGTTACATCGCTTTTTGCAATCACGGTTGCGCCGCGTTCCTTGTTCAAAAAAAGTGTCATCTCTCCGAAAAAATTTCCCGCACTTAAAGATGAAATTATTATTTCGTTTTCCATCTGATAATTTTTTATAACATCGACGCTTCCTTGCAGGATTACATACATTTCATTTCCCATCTTATTGCCTTCACGAATAATTACATGACCGCTCGGAAATTTTTTTGCTTTCGAATTTTTCATCAGCATTTGAATATCCATTTTGAAAATCTCCCCTTCAAAATTAACTTTATACTCGCGTTGGAATATACTATATCATATCGCCAACTAAATGTAATAGATTTGTAATTGTATTTTTCAAATATAAATGTTTAAATGCATGTATGAAATTCTGAGTGCGGAGTGGTCATTATGGAAACTAACGGATGCTTTTCAGGAATATTGCGCGGCGCGTTAATCGTGGTCGTGCTTTTTGTATTTGCATTCGCGCCGATGACAATGTTCGCACGTCCGCTTCAGGGCGACGACGCGCCTCCGGGAAATGTCTATATCCCCGCGCCGTCGCTGACAAATGTTAATACACAACCTACCGCGCCCGTTCGCACCTGGCGTTCTTCCATGCTTCAAGAAAGTTCGCACACACGCCGCCAAGAAGGCTTGGATATTCGCGGTGTTATTCCCGTTATAAGCGATTCATTTGATTCTTCCGATTTCATCAACGCCAACATCACCGACGATATCGTGACTTCCCTCATAGCCGAAGCAAGACGTCTTCGCGCACGCTCAATCACCTTCAGCTATGAGTATCACCCGACAGAGGAAATCATTTCCATTGTCATATACGCAAACATCTCCACAACCCTGCCGCAAACCCTTGCCCGCAGCGTTAATTTTTCCGCCCGAAACGGAAGCATTATCTCCATGAACGAAGCAACAGGAATAGACATCATTCCGCTCGCGGAACGCATCCTCGCGGAACGCATCCGCAGTAATCCCGAACTCTATCACGCCGCGCTTTCCGCTTCGCTCGCAAATCAAGCGTTCTACCTTACCGACTACAGCCTTGTAATTCTCTTCGACGGCTTCCGCCTTTCCGCGAGAGAGGGAGAAGTCGATACCATCGAAATCATCCTCGCCAACATAAATTCCGTCGTCCTCTACCCCGACGACTACCGCCAAGACGGTCCCTACGACCTGAAAATGATTCCGCTTCGCGCAATGCTTGAAGGTCAACTCGGCTTCGACGTCATCTGGGACGAATACAGCGGACGCGTCACAATCGCTCGCAACGGCGTCCTCCTAATCGAACTGAACCCCAACGATAACGAATACATCGTCTACGGCACACATACCCAACGCCGCTCCCTCGAAGCCGCACCTCAAATCTATGACGGCTATACGTACATCCCCATAACATTCTTTGACCAAATCCTGCCGTTCACCACTTTCTCAATAGACATTGATGGCAGTATTACGATTTTGTCATATCTGATGGAATAGTTGAATAATAAATTCATATAAAAAATGCCGCGCACGTCGCACGGCATTTTTTTATTTTAAATATGGATTCATTGCGGTTCCCCTACCGCGCCCTTATCATCACCTGAGTGCCTTGTTCGATTTCGGTGCCGGGGGTGGGGTATTGTTGGTAGACGGTGTAATTTATTGGTGCGGGGGTGGAGTTGGTGGCGGGTTCGGGTTGTGCGGTGCGATCGTTTACGCTGTCGGGAATGATGTTGTTTGTGCGGGTTTCTTGGAAGAGGATGGGGATTAGACCGGCTTCGGTCAGGAGGAATTCGGCGTTTTCGGCGCGGAGGTTTGTGACGTTGGGTACGGATACCATGCGTTCAGAGATGCGCGTATCGGGGTCGGTGTAGAGGATTACGGGATTTGATGTGGGGAATTGCTGGTCTGCCGCAGGCCAAGTGTGTGAGACTGTTGTTCCGCCGCCGACGACTTGGTAGCCGACTGTTCTTCTGTTTAGGATGTTGCGAACGGCATCGGAAACGCGGACTCCGGTGAAGTCGGGCATCGGGTTGCCGATGAGTTCGGTTGCGATGGCGTTATCGTCGTCGTTGGTGGTGGGTCGGATGCCTTTGAGGCGAATCAGGTCGAGAAAGAATTCGCGAACGATTGGCGTAACGGTGTCGCCCCCGTAACGTCGTGAGTCTTCGATATGGTCGATGGTCATGAGAACGAGATATTGCGGATTATTCACAGGCATGAACGCAACGAATGACAGGTTGTGATTGCCCGCGTCGCGTGCGCCCTGTTGAGCGGTTCCTGTTTTTCCGCCGATTGTGTGTCCCGCGATGTAGGCGCGAAAACCCGAGCCTGCCAATTCGTCGGCGCGCCCGGGACGCCGCGCAACGACTTGTTCCAATTCGTAGCGCATGATTGCAGAGGTTTCGGGCGAAATAACGCGGCGCACAACGGCAGGTTCGTTTTCATACACAATGGTGTTACGAGAATCAACAATTTGCGAAACAAGATACGGGCGCATAAGGTCTCCGCCGTTAATCAACGCGGTGTAACCCGTTATCGTTTGAATTGTCGTTGCGTTAAAACCCTGTCCCATTGCGGATGTTGCCATTTCAAGGGCATGAAGCCGCGAATAAGGATACATAACAGCGGGGCTTGAAACAGATTCTTCGCCCGGCAGGTCGATGCCGGTGCGTTCGCCGAAGCCGAAATATCCGCGATACTGATAAAACAAATCGCGTCCCATATCGCGGTTAATTGTTGCCATCGCCAAAT
>JAIRVD010000352.1 GCA_031254075.1 Clostridiales bacterium | reverse complement strand
CTTTTGGAGCAATTCGGCTGACGAAGCCGAGCGAAAGGGAAGAAGTTGCGATATCGGAATTTTTCAAGCGCGATTATTATAATCAGGCGTTGATACGAATCGGGCTTGCGGATTTTGAGCGTCAAATGCAGAAAATTTACGGCGATTCGGTTGAACTTGAAGCGGTTTTGTCGGATTACATGGGCAGACCCGTTGTCGAGAAACAAAAACCGAATGCTTTTTCTACTACTATATTATCGGATGTTTTGCCGAAATTTTCGGGTACGTTCGCGGAAGAATGGCTGCGCGAAATTTCGTCGCAAACGCGCCGCACATACCGCATTTGGTCGGATCAATATTTCGCCGAGCCGGAACCTGTTTTAAAAACGATTGACATGGTTGCGACGGCGTTAAATAATCTTGATACCGAGAGATTAGTCCCGATTGAGGAGTTTTCGGAAAAACAAATGGGTTCTTACGATGCGTTAAGTTTTTCGGGAACGCATGGCAAGCTGTTTTTAAAAGCGTTGGCGTGTAAATTTAGTTCGTCCTTCCCCTCCTCCACGGAGGAATGCATTGAACTGCATTTTCGCGCGGGCTTGCTTTCATTCGGAATGCTCAGCAGCGTTTCGGTACTCGGGCTTTCCGATAGAAATGAAACATATGTTTACACATTGGAAAATCTCAGCGGCTTGAAAAATATTTCCGCGCACGGCGGAAAAGTATATGTAATTGAAGAACCCGTAGTTTTCGCAAAACTCTGTGGGCTTCTTCGCGATGTAAAATGCACGATTGTATGCCCCGTTTACGGATTCAGTGCGGCGTATATGTACTTATTAAAAATGATTAACGCGGCGAAAATTCCGATGTATTATGCCGGAAACATGGATTTCAAGGGCATTGAATTTGCGGACAAGCTTTTTATGCAATTCGGAAAAAATTTTATTCCGTGGCACTATTCTCATGATGATTACGCAAAAGTTTTGGCGGGTGAAAGCACACTTCTGCCCGATGAGAAAAAAGAACTTTCATTGCATAACGAAACACTTGCTTCATTGCTTTCGCAAATGCGGAAAACAAAACGAACCGCGTCATCCGCGGCGCTTACACAAATTTACGCGGACGAAATCAGAATCAGCGTCCAGTAAGGAATATCTTCGTCGAACGCAAGCCCGACTCCGACCGATGTAAAATTTTCGTTAAGCAAATTTTCTCTGTGCGGCGCGGAACTCAGCCATGCGTTTAAGACTTCGCTTGCGTTTTCCTGTCCCATCGCGATGTTGATTCCGAGCGACGCAAACGGAACGCCGAATCGCAAAAGCATTTCGTCCGGCTCGCCGTAAATGCGCGAGCTGTGTCCGAAAAATTCGAGCGCGACCATTTCTTCAGAACGATAACGCGCAAGCCGCGATGCTTCATGGTTCATAACAAGCTCCCTGACCCCGTACGCCGCGCGCTGTTTATTTATTTCGTTGATTAAATCCGTTTCCGGTGCGGAAAAAGAAAAAATCATAATCAAAGATAATAATATATTCATGAAAATATTGTTTCCGAAAAAAGGGAGGTTATACAATGGAAAACAAAGTTGACGTTGTAATCGGCGGTGAAATTATTACGCTGAAATCTTCGGAACAGCCCGATTATCTTCAGCGTTTGGCAAGATATGCCGACCATAAAATTGAGGAAATTAAAGCGAAAAGCGTTATGGCGGCAATCGACGACAATGTGCGCACACTGCTTATCGCGCTTAATATTGCGGACGATTATCATAAGGCACTGGATAAATTTCAGCGTCTGGATTCGTTGCACAAGCGTTTGGTGCATGAAGTCAGCAAGCTTCAAGAGGAAAATTCCGCGCTTAACGAAAAAGTAAGAAAGCTTGAAGCCGAACTGGCTAAAACATCTGCCGAACTCGATGAATTTATAAAAAGCTTCGATACGGAAAATGCTCCCGAGGGAGAAAATATTCTTACGCTTCCGCCGCAACAAGTACGTAAAGCGCGTTGATTAAACAATTTGCCGAATTAAAGTCGTTACGGGCTTTAATGTCGGAACGCGGTTTGGACGGCTATGTAATAACAAGCGGAGACGCGCACGGAAGCGAATACGCCGCCGATTATTGGCGCACGCGCGAATGGGTTTCGGGATTTACGGGTTCTGCGGGATTGCTGGTCGTTTTACCGGAAGAAGCGGGACTTTGGACAGACGGACGCTATTTTATTCAAGCCGAACGCGAACTTCATAAAAGCGGAATAGCTCTATTTAAAAACGGTGAGCCTGATGTGCAAAAATATCAGGCTTATTTAGCTGAGAAATTGCCGAAAAACGGAAAACTCGGTTTTGACGGACGCACGATTATGTCGGCAGAATTTTCAAAAATAAAAGACGCATTAAGAGAAAAAGAAATTTCATACGAAACGGATGACATCGTTGATTTAATCTGGAAGAAGCGTCCGCCGCTACCCAAGGAGGCAGTGTTTGAACATAAATTCGCGGGGAAATTCGTTTCGGAAAAACTCGCCGATGTCCGCGCAAAGATGAAGGAGAAAAAAATCACGGCGTATCTTGTCACCGCGCTTGATTCCGTCGCGTGGCTGCTGAATCTTCGCGGAAACGATATTCAGGGGACTCCTGTTTTCTATGCTTTTGCGTTGATAATGGAAGAAGAGGCGCATCTTTTTATTGATTCGAAAAAACTCGAGGGGCTTCGAATGATGAAGTCGTTCGCGCTTGCGCCGTCGATAGCGAAGGTTTTAAACGATGTGCTGCCCGGCTTTACGATTCAAAAATATGAAGATTTGCCCGGGTTTCTCGTAAATCTAAAAACCGAAAAATTATATTTTAATTCAAATAACACAAATGTTTTGCTTGAAAAATCATATAAAAAAGCATTTGCCGTTCCGAAACCTAAGAAGCGATTGTTCAGAGTTAAAAAGACTTCGAAGGTTTTCATCGGGTCAAAAATAAGAAATACGCTGAACCCGATTGACGATATTATTCCGATGCTGAAAGCCGTGAAAACGGATTACGAACTCGGAAACATAAAAAATGCCTTCATTAAAGAAGGTGTCGTAATGGTGCGAACGCTTCGCCGACTCGACGAAGCGCAAAAAACCGCCATCACCGAGGGTTCCGTTGTGAGTATTTTAAAAAACTTTCGCGAATCGGCACCGGATTATCTATGCGATAGTTTTTCCGCTGTCGTCGCCTATGGCGAAAACGCCGCGCAGGCACATTACAGCCCCGGCGAAATCGGTACTCCGTTACGCGAAGAAGGATTTCTTCTTATCGACACAGGCGGACAATATTTGGACGGCACAACCGATACCACGCGCACAATTGCGCTGGGCGCGCTGACCGACGAAATGAAACACGACTTCACTCTCGTGTTAAAGGGACATATCGCTCTTGCGCGCGCCGTTTTTCTGAGCGGAACCACAGGCACCGGGCTCGACATTCTCGCGCGTTCGCCCATTTTGCAAGGCGGATATAATTACCGTCACGGCACAGGTCACGGCATCGGCTACTGCCTCTCCGTTCACGAGGGTCCGCATAATATTTCCCATCACCAAAACACCGTCTCACTCGTCCCCGGTATGCTCATAACCAACGAACCCGCAATCTACAAAGAAGACCAATACGGCATTCGCATCGAAAGCGTTCTTGCCGTAAAAGAAAATAATTCCGCCGAAGGAAACTTCCTCTGCTTCGAAACAATCACACACTGCCCCATCGACACACACGCTGTCAACCTCGAAATGCTCACCCCCGACGAACGCGACTGGCTGAACAACTACCACAAAACCACCTTCGAAACCCTCTCCCCTCTCCTCACCCCTCCCGAACGCGAATGGCTGAAAAACGCAACCGAACCTATATAAAATATTTGACAACTCATATAATCTCGTATTACAATGTCCCTCGTTGTACAAATCCTCCTCGCAGATGTGGCGGAATTGGCATACGCGCTAGACTAAGGATCTAGTGGTCCTAGACCTTGCAGGTTCAAGTCCTGTCATCTGCAAAGCGGTGAAATCAAGGCTTCCGAGCAATCGGAAGTTTTATTTTTCTACTTCAAAACTGTAATTGCTAAAAATTTGCTAAATTTTTGCATTTCAGAATGATGAACAGTTTTTATCTTGGCATTACAAATGTGTAAAATACGCCGGAAGAAATAAAATATAAGTTAAAAAATTTATGGGGGTTGCGAAAAATGCTTTTAAATAATAAAGGAAATGATAACCCTGTGGCACAATTGGGGCGCTTGTTTAAAAGTTTAAGGGAACGTTCAGGTAAAACAATAAGAGAGGTAGCTGAAAGAATTGACCTCGGACATGGAAACGATAATACAGGTATCGGCATCAACAAAAGGGTTGGCATTA
>JAIRVD010000229.1 GCA_031254075.1 Clostridiales bacterium | reverse complement strand
GGGGCTTTCGCCATATTATCTCTACCGTCAGAAAAACATGGTCGGTCTTTTCGAAAATATCGGCTACAGCAAGCCCGCACACGAATGCCTGTACAACATCGGCATGATGGCAGAGGTTCAAACGATTCTCGGCTTCGGCGCGGGCGCGGTCAGCAAGTTTGTTGTCGGAAATAAAATAACACGCGAGTTCAACTCGAAAAATCCGGAAATATATATAGAAAGAAGTGGTTTGCAATGATTCAGGCACCGCGCGGAACGCAGGATGTTTATGGCGAGGAAATGAAAATTTGGCGGTTTATTGAAGAGCATATTCGCAGAATAACGGACGCGTACGGTTTTTCGGAAATTCGTGTGCCGATTTTTGAAAACACGGAATTATTTTTGCGCGGCGTGGGCGACACGACGGATGTTGTTCAAAAAGAAATGTACACATTTGAGGACAAAGGTGGACGAAGTATCTCGCTTCGACCGGAGCAAACGGCAGGAACAGCGCGCGCATACATCGAACGCGGGATGCATAACGCGCCGCAGCCGACGAAATTATTTTATATCGGACCCAACTTCCGCTACGAACGTCCGCAAGAAGGACGTTTTCGCCAGCATTATCAATTCGGTGTCGAGATTTTCGGTGCGGCTTCATTTGCCGCGGAAGCGGAAATTATTTCGCTTGGTTGGGAGATTATGCTTGCGATTGGCATAAAAAATGTCAATGTTTATATAAACAGCATCGGTTGCCCCGATTGCCGCAAAATCTATCACGAAAAATTAACAATTTTTCTCGGCGAAAGAATTGACTCGCTTTGCGAATTATGCCGCAATCGTTTTGAAAAAAATCCGTTGCGCGTGTTGGATTGCAAGTCGCCGCATTGCAAAGAGCTTCTCACGCACGCGCCGTCCGTACTTGAATCGCTTGACGACGATTGCCGAGCTCACTTTGACGGTTTGCAAAATTTGCTTACGCAAATGAAAATTCCATTCATTATCGACGCGCGAATCGTTCGCGGGCTGGATTATTATTCGCGAACGGTGTTTGAATTTATCGGCGAAACTTTTCCGACCGTCATCGGCGGCGGACGGTATGACGGGCTTATTTCGCAAGTAGGCGGCGCGGCAACCCCGGGCGCCGGCTTCGGAATGGGCATCGAACGTCTTGTTATGCTTTTAAAAAATCAAAATTCCGTGCCGGAGATTTCAACCGCACCCGATATTTTCATCGGAAGCACGGGCGGCGATGCTTTCGTCAAATCACACGAACTGGCGTACTCCCTTCGCAAAGCGGGCATTTACGCCGAAAGCGACCTTCTTAACCGTTCCGTTAAAGCCCAAATGAAATACGCGGATAAAATAAAAGCACGTTTTACCGTGATTCTGGGCGAAACCGAGCTTGCAGAAAATTGCGCAAAAATTAAAAATATGCAAACAGGCGAACAAATAAATACAGATTTGGATAAAATTTCGGATTCAATAAAATAGGGCGGGTGATTTTGTGGAACTTGACATGCTTCTGTTTATAATCGCGTCATTGGTTGCGATTGGTGCGTTGGTTTATTTGTTGATAATGCTTAAATCTGCCGACAGCAGGGACAGGCGTCTGAAGAGTTTTTTTAATCTTTGCCTGGTTGTGCTGTGGTGGACGGGCTTAAATTTGCTTACATCGGTGGTGGGGCGGGAGTATTTTGTTTTTATTTATTCTTTGAAGAATATTATTGTTTATGTAGTGCCTTATTTTACTTGTTGGTTCTTTTTGCATTTGACGCATTCGAAGCTGGTGGATTCGAAAGTTTTTAAAATAACGATGATTACGGTAGCGACATTCGAAGTTCTTTTGATTTTAACTAATCCTCTGCATTGGTTGCTGTACGCTTCGTATGACGGATATCCGCATTTTGCTTTGGGGCCGTTTTTTTATGTGCATCTTGCGATTACGACTTTTGTTGTGGTGTTTTCATATCTTGTGGTTGTAATTTATGTTCTCAGACGCAGGCAGCCGTTTTTGATGTTTGTCGGGTTATGCGCGATTCTTCCGTTCGGATTAAATATTATTTACAGCTTCGATATGATTGATTTTTTGTGGGACACAACGCCGCTCGGATATTTCGCGGCGGTAATTTTATTTGCGTATGCGTCGTACAAATCGCAGATGTTTCATTTTCGTTCGGAGACGCTTTCGGGCATGTTTAACGCGGTTCCGTATGTAATTGTTACGGTTAACAGGCAGGGATACATTGTAGACGCGAATGATTCGCTCGCGGGAGTTTTTGCGGAATTCAAGCCGATTTTCGGAAAAACAACAGTATGTGAGTACATAGAATTTCTTGAAGGAAGAACCGAGAGCTCAGGTCCGCAGAATTTTTATGAATTGGTCGCGGATATGAATACAACCGTGGAGATTTCGGGCGAATTAAACATATCCGTCGGCGGCGAAGTGAAAACGTTTACGGCAAGCAGATTTACCATAATGAAGCGCGAAAAAGCCATGAATTACGCGATTATGCTGAACGACGTAACCGAATACCGCCGCTTGACGGAAACACAGCGTGACTTGGAAATTCAAAAGCAAACGGCGCAGGCCGCTAACGACGCGAAGTCGCAGTTTTTAGCAAACATGTCGCATGAAATACGCACTCCGATGAATGCGATTATCGGAATGAGTGACCTGTTGCTTTCGGAAAATCTAAGCGAAAGTCAGCATCGTTATGCCGAAGATATTCGAAAATCGTCGCATTCGTTGCTTAGTATTATCAACGATATTTTGGATTTATCAAAAATTCAGTCCGAAAAACTTACGTTACTGCCTGTTCACTACAACGTTGGCAAATTTTTAAGCAATATTGACTCTATGATTCATTTTTTGAAAAGAGGAAAGAAATTCGTATATAAAGCAGAAACTCACGACCTGCCCGAATGCTTATACGGCGATGATGTTCGTTTGCGTCAGGTGGTTTTGAATTTATTGAGCAATGCCGTAAAATTTACCGAAAAAGGCAGTGTAATACTGAATATGCGTGCGGAAAAGGATACGCTGTGTATTGCAGTCTCTGATACAGGCAAGGGAATTCCCGCCGAGGACGTTGAAAATATTTTCTACGCGTTCCAACAGGCAGACGCGGCAAGCAATCGCTTTAAGCAGGGGACAGGTCTTGGGCTCGCCATAACCAAGGCACTCGTCGAATTAATGGGCGGCACAATTTCCGTCGAAAGCGAATACGGCGTCGGCTCGGTGTTTAGAATTATTCTGCCGCTCGTCGTCGGCGACAAAGATTCGATAAGTGAAAACGACGCGGATGAAAGCATCATCTACGCGCCGGATGCAAAAATTCTGGTGGTTGACGACACCGAATCAAATTTGATTGTAATCTGCGGCTTGTTGCAACAATGCGAAATCGACGCCGACTCCGCAATCTCGGGTACGGCGGCAATCGAAATGGTTTCTGCGTTGCGGAGTAGGGGAGTCAACTACGACCTAATCTTCATGGACCA
>JAIRVD010000169.1 GCA_031254075.1 Clostridiales bacterium | reverse complement strand
AGTTCCGTTTCGCCCTTCGGCGTAACTTTTCCTACCAATATATCATTCGGACCGACTTCCGCGCCGATGCGAATAATTCCGTCTTCGTCCAAGTCTTTCATCGCGTCTTCGCCGACATTGGGAATGTCTCGCGTAATTTCTTCCGGACCGAGTTTTGTATCACGAGCTTCTGCTTCGTATTCTTCGATATGAATAGAAGTGTAAATATCATCGCGAACAAGCGTTTCGCTCAGAAGAATCGCGTCCTCGTAATTGTAGCCTTCCCATGCCATAAATCCGATTAACGGATTTTTTCCGAGTGCGAGCTCACCGTTATCGGTCGAAGGACCGTCGGCGATTACCTGTCCCGTTTTTATATGCTGTCCTTTAGCAACAATCGGACGCTGATTTATGCAAGTTCCCTGATTCGAACGCATAAATTTTGTGAGACGATAGTTCACTTTTTTCCCATCGCTTTCGCGCACATGAATATGGCTCGCGGTGACTTCTTCAACGACGCCGTCGGTTTCGGCAATTAAAACAACTCCCGAATCCAGTGCGACTTTATATTCCATTCCGGTACCAACAACGGGCGCATCGGTTGTCATCAGCGGAACGGCTTGGCGTTGCATGTTCGAGCCCATTAACGCGCGCGAAACATCGTCGTTTTCAAGGAATGGAATCAAAGCTGTCGCAACCGAAACAATTTGCTTTGGCGAAACGTCCATCAAGTCGATTCGCGACGGGTCGAATTCCTGAATTTCATCGCGGAAACGCCCCGATACGCGGCGGTTAACAAAGTTTCCGTTTTCCGTAATCGGTTCGTTTGCCTGCGCGATGATATAATTTTCTTCTTCATCTGCGGTTACATAAATAAAGTTATTTGTTACAACGGGCGGCGCACCAACGCGCTTTTCAACAAAACGGTACGGTGCTTCGATAAAACCGTATTCGTTTATACGCGCGTAAGTCGCAAGCGAGTTAATGAGCCCGATGTTCGGGCCTTCAGGCGTTTCAATCGGACACATACGTCCATAGTGCGAGCTGTGAACGTCGCGAACCTCGAAGCCCGCGCGGTCACGCGAAAGTCCGCCCGGACCGAGCGCGGAAAGGCGGCGTTTATGTGAAAGCTCGTCCAACGGATTCGTCTGCCCCATAAACTGCGAAAGCTGTGACGAACCGAAAAATTCCTTAATCGCGGCTGTGACGGGACGAATATTAATCAAAGCCTGCGGCGTAACAATATCCATATCTTGAATCGTCATGCGCTCTTTAACAACGCGTTCCATTCTTGTGAGCCCGATGCGGAATTGATTTTGCAACAACTCGCCGACCGCTCGAATGCGTCTGTTGCCGAGATGGTCAATGTCGTCGCGATTTCCTACGCCGAATTCCACGCCGATTGCATACGAAATCGCCGCCATTATATCTTCAAATGTAATTGTTTTCGGCAGAAGCTTCGACATGTTTTGCTTAATCAAACGCGAAAGCTCTTCTTTGTCGGGTGCTTGAAGCAACGCGCGAAGCATCGGGTAATAAACCTTTTCTTGAATTCCGAAATCTTTTGCGGAAAGCCCGTAAGGTTCGAGATATGAGTCAATATCCACCGTCATATTTGAAAGAACGCGCAAAGTGCGGTCTTCTTCAACCAAGATATCAACATGCGGACATCCTGCGTTTTGAATTTGCTCGGCGAGTTCGGCAGAAAGCTCAACGCCGGCTTCGGCGATAATTTCGCCCGAATCGGGTGAAACGGCATTCGCAGCAAGAACGCGTCCTTTTACACGCGATTTTAACGATAATTTTTTATTGAATTTATAACGACCGACTTTCGCCAAATCATATCTTTTCGGGTCAAAGAACATATTATTAAGAAGCGATTGCGCACCGTCAACCGTAGGAGGTTCGCCCGGGCGCAGACGTTTATATGCTTCAACAAGCCCGTCTTCATGCGTTTTCGCGATATCTTTTTCGATTGTGGCAAGAATTTTCGGGTCGTCGCCGAATTTCGCCAGAATTTCTTCATCCGTCCCAACGCCAAGCGAGCGCATTAAAACAGTAACCGGAACTTTACGGGTACGGTCTATGCGCACATAAAAAACGTCGTTTGAGTCGGTGTCGAATTCCAACCACGCGCCGCGATTAGGAATCACGCTCGCGGAAACAAGAATTTTTCCGACTTTGTCATGTTCGATATTGTAATAAATCCCGGGCGAACGCATCAACTGGCTTACAATTACACGTTCCGCGCCGTTGATTATGAATGTGCCGTTTTCCGTCATTAACGGAAAATCACCCATGAATATATCCTGTTCCTTTATTTCGTCCACTTCTTTATTATGCAGACGGCATTTTACACGCAAAGAAGCGGCATACGTCGCATCCCGCTCTTTACATTCTTCAATTGTATATTTGGGTTTTCCGTCCAGTGTTAAATCAATAAGGTCAAGAACTAAGTTTCCGCTATAGTCCGTGATTGGAGAAATATCATGAAACACCTCCCGAAGTCCTTCTCTTACAAACCAGTTGTAGCTCTCCTTCTGAACCTCTATCAGATTCGGAATATCCAGAACTTCGGCAATACGCGAGTAGGTGGCTCTCACAGGCCCCATGCCACGCGTAGAACGTACCCTGTTTTTCTCCACTGAAGCAACCCCTTTTTTATATGTTTATCTGCGAACATAAGCGAGAAGAAAATTGCGCATAAAATTTGTTGAATTTCAGCAAAACGTATGGTATTCTTAAAGACTGCATAATCGCCCGTGAAAATAGCGATAGAGAAAAAATCATAGCATGTCAGTTTTTTACTGTCAAGCACAAATTTTACAATTTTTTAAATTATTGCCCGTTATGCCACGATGCTATTCCGGTATGAAATTGTTCGAGAGCATTTGCAACCGCCGGGCAAACTTTCACACGCTTTTTTTGATTGCTTCTTTTTTTTATCCTCGCATTATCGTTTTGTAATTATAACTTCATCGACTGAATACGAATTCAGACACGGCGTTTGAATTCGAAAACCGCGTTGCAAAAATTGTTCGATGCCGCCGTCGGTTTGGTTTAAAATTTCGGCGGAAATTATTCCGTTTAATGTGAATTCTTCGCCTGCGGCAACTTCCGCGAAATAAAGCCAGTTCCACGGACCGTCCATCGCGGCGATTGCCGTCCAAATCGGGAATTCCGAAAGATTTCTTCCGTGAACGGTGAGTTCGTATTCTTCGTTTTCCAAATCGTAAAAACCGTGCATCGCTAACGGCAAGTCGAGCGAATCCCATGTGTTTACACGATTCGTGACTTGAATAGCGTTGCCGAACGGGCCTTCAACCACGGTGTAAGTCGGCGAGCCCGCTTGCAATAAATGCGGCGTTGTTCCTAAGAGCGTCCACAAACCTGAGCCTTCCGTTGTTGCGGGGTCAATGCCTTGTACAATCGGGTCGGCGGAAAGCTGATACATAACATGCCCCGGCGGAGTCGGTCTGCCGTGAACGGCAAACACATGGTCGAGCGGCGTATAATCTGCAATCGGATTTCCGTACAAATAAACCGCACGCAAGGGAAAATCGGAAAGTAGCGATATGTCACTTATTTGATTTTCTGCCAACACCAAAATCAATAAATTCGGAAGTTCGGAAAGCGGCGACAAATCACTTACACTGTTATCCGCAAAATTTAAAAGGAACAAATCTGAAAGGGCAGAAAGCGGCGATAAGTCGCTTATTTGGTTGTGGGGAAAAAATAATTCGGTCAAACCGGATAGCCCCGAAATCGGCGATAAGTCGCTTATCTGATTTTCGCCCATATACAGCATCGACAAATTGGTAAGCCCTGAAAGCGGCGACAAGTCGCTTATTTCGTTTCCGTATAAATTCAGCCAAACCAATTCAGTCATCTCCGCAAGCGGAATAATATCTTCGTTTTGCAAACCTCGTATGCTTAAATCCAGTTCGGTTAATTCTATGCTGTAACTTTCACCGCCGATTATTACATAGCCTTCTTGCGCAACCGGCGTTGTTTCTGTTGTTTCTTCCCCTTCGGTTTGCGCGGGTTCTTGTTGAGCTTCGGTTTCAATGATTTCATTTTCGTTTTCAACAAGAACGGGCGAATCCTCCGGCGCGTCTTCGCGGTTCAAAAAAAGAATCCCTGAAATAAACGCAACAAGTACAGCGATAAAAATAAAACCAAGTTTTCTTTCAATCATCTTAAACCCTCCTATATTCAAACGTCAGTCCATCTTTCAAATTTATAATTAAGCTGTTTCCGGTTTGCGAGAACATCAGCCCGGTAAAGCGTAATTTTTCGTGCGGTTCCATCAGGACTACATTGTCGATTCCGACGGAGAAATTTCCTTCCAGAATATTATTTTCGCAATGACCGTCGAATTCATTTGTTTCAAACGAGCCGTCTTCGTTAAATTTGTAATAGAAATCTCCGTCTTCGGGGTCACGCTGCCATTTTCCGATTAGTCTTGAGCGAACGGAAACGCCGCCGGAGGCAGATGCCCCACCGGAAAGCATCGTCGCAAGCGCCCTTGCGAAGGTATCGGCAGTGATATCGGGGAACTGCGGTTTTTTCGGCGCGAAGCCGGCTTGTTTGTTGCGCGCGCGGACTTCGGCATTGTACGACGCGATGCATTCTTCTAAAAGTTGGCGATGTTTTATGCTGTTTACGTTTTCGAGTTTATTTTTAAGATTTAAAACAAACTCTTTTTTTTGCGTGAAATTCAATCCGGCATAATATTTTCGAAGTTCGTCGATGTCCTTATGCATGAGCAGCCCTCACTTTCGCCGCGTGTTTTACATAAAGAAGCCAAAATGCTACGGCGACTATTCGTGTCGCAAAAAGAATAGCAAATGTGATGATGATTGCTTGCCTGTCGGCACCAAGCGCAGTGTAAACCGTGACGCCTACAACGGGCATTACGGCATTGCTTAAAGTTACAAGCATGGTGTAAACCGAAATCGAAAAACTGCGGTACTCCTCGTCCACGACCTTCAGCAAGCACTGGAATAAATTAAGCGTAATATTCGCGAACGACAGATGCGCAAGCGCGTGAACCGCAAGGAAAACGGGAATTCCGATATATGAGTACGGCATAATCACTCCGAAAATTATTCCCAACGGACAAAGCGCAAGCCCAAGCATTCCGTAAGCAAGCGGACGTTCAACACCTTCTTTTGCGTTATTTCTGCTCCAGCGTTTCAGCGTTACGAGTTGCGAAATCATTGCGACAACGGGCGTAAGGCTGAGAAAAAACTCATTCATCCCCAAATAATTTCTTTGCCCGATGAAATACAAAGTCCAATCGGCGTGCCAAGTCATATGAAAAAATAAAATTGTTATCGCGAAATAAATAAATAATTTATTTTTCGAAAGCCGCGCCGCGGCGATCTTCAATTCAGCAAAACTTACACGTTTCGGCGAAGCGGGTTTAACCGCTTTTATTTTTCGAAAATGAAACGCATTGGAAACCAACATTACCGCCGCAAGAATATAAAAAATTTGATGCGCGGCGATTTTTCCGCCGTCGCTCGTAATCGCGGTTAAAATCGCGCCGATTGAAAGCGGCATTACAAGCTGAACAATCATCGTCATTCTTGCGCGAAACGTCAGCACATTGTTACGCGTTTCCCTAATCTCGCCGTCATCCGGAACAACTTCGGGAAAGTACGACTGCCACGCAAGGTTTACGATTCCGACGGAACCGTTCGCAAGTGCAAGGAAAACAATAAAAAAATAAACCGTATAAACCGGAACAAATGTCGCACCCGAAGCAACAGCAAAAAAAAGCCCTGCGCAAATCAGAGCCGTATAAAGCATACGGCGTTTATTACTCAAACTGTCCGTCAGCATTCCCATCGGAATAAGCAGGAACAGGTTCAACATCTGCGGCAGAAATTGCAATATACCAAGCTGCATATCCGTCGCGCCGAGGCGTTGCGCAAATAAGTAATTATTATTTGCGGCAATCGAAACCGCGCCGAGCAATAAAATGCCGTCGATACCGTAACGCACCGTAATCGGTTGGTTTTGGGCAAAACTGCGTGCGCTTCGCAGCACGTGTTTTGCTTTTCTTAATAAATTCAATTCTATCTGTCCCTAAAAGAATTAACAAAATTGTTAAAAAGTTCTCCTATGGATTCGCTGTTGTGAATGCAATTAATCGCATCGCCCAAATATTGCGCGATGGAAAGGATTTTTATTTTTTTAAGTCTTTTTTCGGGGGAAAGTTCAATTGTGTCAAGAACAAGAAGCTCCTCAATCGGCGAATCGTTAATGATATTCACGGCATCGCCGCAAAGAATCGGATGCGTAACACAGGCATAAACGGCTTTCGCGCCTTGGCTCATAACGGTTTTCGCGGCATTGCAAAGCGAGCCGCCCGTAGCAAGCACATCGTCCAATAAAATCGCGTATTTTCCTTCAACATCTCCGATGAAATGGTCTATTTGGCTTTTTTTGTCATCCAAGCGACGCTTGTCAACAATTGCAAGCGGCACCTGCAAAATATTCGCGAAAGCCTTGCAACGTGCAACGCTTCCGAAGTCGGGCGAAACAACTACGACGTTCGACAAGTCATCGCCGAAGCCTTCCTTACTTTTATAATGCTGCGCGAAAAGATAAAAACCCTTCAAATGGTCCATCGGAATATTGAAAAAACCCTGTATTTGCGGTGAATGCAAATCCATCGAAAGAATTCTGTTTGCGCCGGCTTGCGTAATCATGTCGGCGACAAGCTTCGCGCTGATTGGGTCATGCGAACGCGCGCGCCTGTCCTGCCGTGCGTATCCGTAATACGGAATAATAGCGGTAATTCGCCCCGCAGACGAACGCCGCATCGCGTCAATCATAATCAGCAGTTCCATCAAATGGTCGTTGACCGGCGGACATGTCGATTGAATAATAAAAACATCCGAGCCGCGAACCGTTTCGTTAACAACAACTTTAACTTCGCCGTCCGAAAACCGCGAAGTATCCGCCTTGCCGAGTTCCAGACCCAGATGTTTTACAACACCTTGCGACAATTGCTTGTTTGCGCTTGCCGCAAAAATTTTAATGTCGCCGACGATATTGCTTTTCTTGGTTCTTATTTCCACGATTAATCATCTTCTTCCATATCCATGATTTCTATTTCTAGTGAATCATCTATGTCGTCGATAATTTCAGGTATAACATAATTTTCGGGCGCTGCCAACGCCTCAAGCGGTTTCATTCCGAAATGCGCACGCGCGGCGTTTTCTATTTCATGACGAATATCGGGATGTTCGCGCAAATAAACCTTTGCGTTTTCGCGACCTTGTCCCAAACGCGTTTCGCCGTAAGCAAACCACGAACCGCTCTTTTGAACTACTCCGATTTGCGCGCCCAAATCTAAAATATCGGCGTCCTTCGAAATCCCCTCGCCATACATTATATCAACTTCGCATGTCCTAAACGGCGGCGCAACTTTATTTTTCGTAATTTTTATTTTCGTGCGATTGCCGACAACGTTTTCGGAAACCTTAATCGCCTCGCCACGACGAATATCCACCCGCACCGACGCGTAAAATTTCAACGCGCGTCCACCCGTCGTCGTCTCCGGACTTCCATATGTCACGCCGATTTTATCCCTCAATTGATTTATAAAAATTACAATGCAATTCGTTTTGCTCGTAATTCCCGTAAGCTTACGCAACGCCTGCGACATCAGCCGCGCCTGAACACCGACCGTCGCCTGTCCCATTTCGCCCTCAATTTCCGTTCGCGGAACCAACGCCGCAACCGAGTCGATTACCACAATGTCAATCGCCGCAGACCTTACCATTGCTTCCGCAATTTCCAATGCCTGCTCACCGTCATCCGGCTGCGAAATATACAGCTCGTCTATATTTACGCCAAGCTTACGCGCATAAACGGGGTCCATTGCGTGTTCCGCGTCTATATAGCCCGCAATTCCGCCCAATTTCTGACTCTCCGCAACGATATGCAACGCCAGCGTCGTCTTTCCCGAAGATTCCGGCCCGTATACCTCAATTATCCGCCCCTTAGGAACTCCGCCCACGCCCAACGCCGAATCTATACTCAGAATTCCCGTCGTAACAACAGGAATATCCGCAGTACCCATCTTTTCGCCCATTTTCATTACCGCGCCCTTGCCAAACTGCTTCTCAATATGAGCCAGCGCGTTATGTAACGCCTCCTCCTTTGCAGACGCGTCCTCAAATATAACTATTTCCTTGTTCTTCTTCTCTGAAGATTTTCCGGTTTTCTTTGCCATCTTTCGCACCCCTTAGACATTTTTTTGTTATTGTAATATAAATTTAATATAATTGAAAGATAAAAACCTGAGGGGGAAAACTTTTTTTTAGAAAAGTTTTCCCCCAAGGTTTTTTTATAAAATTATACAAATCAATCCGCCGGAACCTTCGTTGATTAATCGCTGCAATGTCTCTTGGAATTTCATCTGCGCGGTTTCGGGCATTCTGAATAATTTATTCTGTAGCCCGTCGCGAACCATTTCGTGCATTGATTTTCCGAACATGTTAAGCTCCCAAATTTTTGCGGGGTCGTCAGACATCTCTTGGTTAATGTAGGTGATTAGATCCTCGGATTGCTTTTCATTACCGACGAGAGGGGAAACCTCGGTTTCGATGTCGGCGCGAATCAAGTGTGTGATACGGAACAAACCGAAGTGCCGTTATTGCGTGTAATTCGGTACTTCATTTCATCGTTAAGGACTTTGAAATATATTTTTAAGTCGATTACTTTTTTATCATCGGTTTTAAAAACTTCAATTCGGTTGAGCAGGCTGTCCACGATAGCGTTGTCGAAACCTTCGCTGAAGTCAAGTTCATCCGCGATTAATTTTCTTAGTGTTTCCACCGTGAGGGAAATTTCTTTATTCTTGCTTTCTTCTTCTTCTAAGTTAGCGAGTCGTGCCTCAAGGCTTTCTATGTCCGAATTGAACTGTCTGTTTCGCTTAGCGAATTCTTCGTCGGATAAATGCCCGTTGATGCTAAGGTCTAACAGCTTGTC
>JAIRVD010000334.1 GCA_031254075.1 Clostridiales bacterium | reverse complement strand
CTGATGTTCGGCGATATCGGGCATGGAATCGTGCTTGCGCTAATCGGTGTTTTCATGCAAAAAAAGTGGCACGCAAATCTCGGCGGAATCATGATAACCGTCGGGATTTCTTCGGCGATTTTCGGCGTATTATACGGCAGCGCGTTTGGTTACGAATTTTCACCCATTTGGCGAAAACCGACCGCGAATATCGGTGAAACCCTGATATTTGCGGCGGCGCTCGGCGCGGGACTTGTCGCGCTTTCGATGCTGATAAATATGTACAACTGCTTTATGCGCGGAAAAATCGCCGAGCTGCTTTTCGGAGCGAACGGAATCGCGGGGCTTGTTTTTTATTCCGCAATACTTTGGCTGATGTTTCGCGTTTTAAATAACAAAGAAATTTCACCATTCGTGATTTTCATTGCGACACTGCCGCTTATATTTGTCTGTTTCAAGCAGCCACTCGAAAATTATATGTCGGGACGAAAAATCATTCCGAAAGACGGCGCGTTCGCGTTCAGCATAATTGTCGGGCTGTTCGAAACACTGCTGACCTACGCAACAAACACCGTTTCGTTCGTGCGTGTCGGCGCGTTCGCCGTAAGCCACGCCGGAATGATGCATGTCGTTTTACAATTAAGCAGCGGCACGGCAAGCGCGCAAAATTTTATAATAATCATCCTCGGCAACGCACTCGTAATGCTTATCGAAGGCGTACTGGTCGGAATCCAAGTTCTGCGCCTTGATTTCTACGAGCTTTTCAGCAGGTTTTACAAGGGTACGGGGCAGGAGTTTATCTCAACATTCAAAAGGAGGCAGAAATGTTAATTCTTTTTCTAATTCCGATTATTGCTCCAATCGTGTATTTCTATTTTTTACACGGCAAGGGAAAACACGCGCTTATGATAAATCTTATGTCGTTTGCGGCGGTATTTCTTATTTGCACCGTTTTCGTTTTCGGCGAACGGGCGCACGCGGCGGAAGCAGCCGCGAATACCTCCGAACTCGCGCTTGCGGCGGCATTTATCGGCGCGGGTCTTGTAACGGGGCTCGGCGCAATCGGCACGGGAATTGCGGTAAGCTCTGCGGCGGCGGCGGCAATCGGCTCGATTAGCGAAAACGAAAATAATTTCGGCAAAGCAATGATTTTCGTTGCGATGGCAGAAGGAATCGCAATTTACGGTCTGCTGATTTCATTTATGATTTTGGGGCGCGTATGACGAACGCGAAACGAAAGTTAGAATATTTTTCTGAAATAATCACACGCGAAACAGAAACAAAAAAACGCCGCGCGCTTCATCAACTCGCAAACGATTTGGGCAAAAGCACCGCAACGGAAATTGCGGCGGCGGAAGAAAAAATGAAATCGCGCGTTGAAGCAAAGCGGCGCGAAATAATTCGCAAATCAAACAGAAAAATCGCGGAAGCGCTGGCAAGGGCAAAAGCAGAATATTTTGCGGCGCGAAACGCGCTTGAAGAAAAATTAAATGAAGATGTAATTGCAGAACTAAAAAAATTTACACAATCCGAAAAATACGAAAACTATTTAGTTGAAAGAATAAATTTATATTCTTCTTCATTTAGAACAGTAAAATTTCGTCCGCAAGACATGCATCTCGCGGAAAAAATCGCGCAAGCAACGGGATTGCAGACGCAAGCGGGCGAAAATGATTTTATGGGAGGTTTTATTTTGCAAAACGAAAAAATTCAAGCTGATTACACCTTTAAAACGCGGCTGGAAAAGGCGCTTCGCCTATGAGCTTTCCGGCGGTTACAGCGAATAAGACGGAAAACGGTCTCGTTCTGGCCGAAACCGATTTGGAAATGATTCGTTATATCCACGGAATAAACGGTCCGGTTCTGACGGTACACGGCGAAGGCTTTGCGATGGCGGAAATGGTGACGGTAAACGGGCTTCCGGGTGAAGTAATCGCGCTGAAACCCGACGCGGCGACGGTTCAAATTTACGAAAGCACGGCGGGCTTGAAGCGCGGTATGACTGTAGAAAAAACAAATCACCCGATGTCAATAACGTTGCGCCCCGGAATAATCGGCGGAATATTCGACGGAATAATGCGCCCGCTAAACGAAAACATCGCGCGGCGTTTCTCTGCACAAATCACGGCAGAACCCGGACAAACACTAAACGGTGGCGATATTTTCGCATCTGTTGAAGAAACAGAAAGCATTACATACAAGGCAATGGTTCCCCCGGGAGTTTCGGGTGTTGTGTCTTACGCCGCGCCGCACGGTGAATATTCTTCATCCGAAAAAATCATTTTACTCGAAACGCAAAACGGCACGCATGAATTATCGCTTTCTCAAAAATGGCCGATTCGGATTCCGCGTCCCGTGAAACGCAAGCTTTCCGCCGAGATTCCGTTAATCACGGGACAGCGCGTAATCGACAGCCTTTTTCCGATTGTAAAAGGCGGAACATGCGCGATACCGGGCGGTTTCGGCACGGGAAAAACAATGACACAGCACCAATTGGCGAAATTCTGCGACGCGGACATTATAATTTACATAGGCTGCGGCGAACGCGGCAACGAAATGACTGAAGTGCTTGAGGATTTCGCGAAATTAAAAGACCCGCGCACAAACGCCTCACTGCTTTCACGAACCGTGTTAATCGCAAATACATCCGACATGCCCGTTGCGGCACGCGAAGCAAGCATTTACACAGGCATAACTCTCGCCGAATGTTACCGCGATATGGGCTGCGACGTCGCGGTGATGGCGGATTCCACTTCGCGTTGGGCGGAAGCCCTGCGAGAGCTTTCTTCGCGTCTGGCAGAAATCCCCGCGGAAGAAGGCTATCCCGCTTATCTCGCAACGCGGCTCGCCGCGTTTTACAGCCGCGCCGGCTATGCAGAAAATTTAAACGGCACAAACGGCTCCGTTACAATAATCGGAGCCGTCTCACCGCAGGGCGCGGATTTTTCCGAACCCGTAACGCTACACACAAAACGCTTCACCCGCTGTTTTTGGGCATTAGACCGCCGCCTCGCCTACGCCCGCCATTTTCCCGCAATTAATCCGCTGCAAAGCTACAGCGGCTATCTGCCCGAAATCGACGAGTGGTATGTAAAAAATATTCATCCCGATTTTCCAATATACCGCGAAAAAATCCTTAAAACTCTTTTCGAGGAAAGCACTCTGCTCGAAACGGCAAAACTCGTCGGCACCGATTCGCTTACGCAAAAAGAAAAACAAGTTCTCTCCGTCGCAAAAAAAATACGCGAAAATTTCACAGCGCAAAACGCTCACACCGACCCGTTCACCCCGCTTCAAAAGCAATTCGAATTAATGAAAAATATTCTCCGGGCAACCTCCGAAAACCATCGTTCCGTCCGAATTTTAAACACGCGTTGAGGCGTTCGCGACGTTTGAAATTCGTCTCAGCGTGTTTTCGGGAGTTGCCTTGATTCTCACACAGAACGAGACGGAAAAAGATTTTTGCACTTTTCGTGCTTTTCGTGGTTAAATGTTTTTAAAACCTTTTCAACCACGAAACACACGAAAGAACACTTAAAAAAAAATAAAAAGTTTTCCTTTGTTAATGAATTCAGAGTGGCCATTTCATCAACGGAGAAGATAAATGTCAGGAAAACAGCGGTGAGGAGTATGAAAACGCATGAATAACACAGTCAGGGTCGGCGCTTGTCAAACGCCCGAAATTATCGGCAACCCGTCTGCGGCACTTGCCTGTATGTTGCGGTTTGCAAAAGAGGCAGAGGACAAAAATGTTGATTTGCTACTGTTCCCCGAATGCTTTTTATCGGGTTATATTTTGGATAAAACATACATAGCGAATTATTCATATGATTTCGAATGTCGGCAATTTGTCGCAATTCTTAAACAACTCAAGCATGTTAAGCCTGTGCTTGTTTTTGGTGTAAGCGAAAAAAAAGCGGAGAAATTTTTCAACTCCGCTGTTGTGGTGAATGCGGGTGAACTTATCGGAGTCTATCGTAAAACGCACCTTTTAGAGCCCAATGAATCGTTTTTTACGCCCGGAAACGAATATCCGATTTTTTCTGTCAACGGAGTTAAATATGGCATAAATATCTGCTATGACGCGCAATTTGCCGATTCGGCAAAAGCATTAGCAGAACAAGATGCGCGGCTGCTGTTATTGCCGGCACAAAACATGCTGCGCCGCGAAAACGCCGAAAAATGGAAACATAAACACAACGAAATCCGCTCGCGGCGAGTGAAAGAAACCGGCTTGTGGTTTATTTCTTCCGATGTAACGGGAATTCGTCCGCCCGGTCAATTCGGTGAAGAGCGCATTGCCTACGGTCCCACACTCGCAATGAATCCAAAAGCCGAGATTGTCGCTCAGGTTCCGCTGATGACGGTTGGTATGATTACGGCGGATATTCCGTGATTTAAGAGCGGTCAGCAATCGCAATTTAAAACTGCCGCAACAAAATAAACTGCGCCGTTCCAATAGATTGCGATTTCGTTTGAGGCGAAGGAATCTTTGTGGTCTACATAGAATTTCGAGGGCGGGTTGCCTTCGCAATGTGACTGAAGGGCTGTGTCGCGAACGGTGGTATTGTTCGGACCGCCGACGACCATTCCGGCGAAAGCCGAACCGACCGCAACGGACGGGCGATGATGCGGATTTTTCGCGGCGTTTGCGCCGAAGCCGGTGATATACGAAATCGAAAGCGGATTTCTTCCGAGAAGATAATGCATGTGTTCTGTTGCGATTTCTTCATACAGCGAATTTTTTTCTGCAACTAAACTGTATAGAAGCAATGTCATTGCGTTGTTTGCTACGTCAAAATTGCTTCCCCAGCGATATTTTGTTTCCTGCGACGTTCCGTAGGGTTCGTTTTTATTTTTTCCGATAATTCTTTCGCATTCGTCGAAAAGTTTTTTACGCATATTTTCGGTCAAGGCGGCGTCGCGTTTTTCGCAATGTTTCAAATACGCAACTATGCCGTATGTTCCCATTTCCGCCCAGCCGAGACCTGTGCAAATTTCGCTTGATTTTATAAAGTCGTGATATTTTTCGTTGCCCGTTGCGGCGAATAATTCACATGCCGCCCAAAAAAGTTCGTCTTGAATTTTTTCGTCGCCGTACTGCCCCGTGCGAATGTCAGGCGGATTTGTGAAATTCGGTGCGTCGGGGTTTGCTTCGAGCCAATTCCATGCGCGTTCGGCTGCGTGTAAAAATTTTTCGCGATGCTCGGGATAAAAACGCGACGCCAGCGCCATCGTTGCGGCAAAATCGGCGGTTGCGGCGGGCGAAATCGGCAGAAGAAACAACTCGCCCATCTCGTCATGCGGCATTTCATCAAGCGCGTTAAACTGCGCACACGAAACCTTGTGATGCACACCGCCCGTTTTTTCGCATTGCATCTTCAAAAACCATTCCAGTTCAAACAAAACTATCGGCAGAATTTCCGCCGCGGGATTTTCGGATAATTCATATGCCAACAAATAATCCGCGACGGTACACGCCG
>JAIRVD010000219.1 GCA_031254075.1 Clostridiales bacterium | reverse complement strand
ATTGCCCACAAGGACGAATTGGGTATCGAACCTCCAATTATAAAGGTTCAAGTGAAAAGCGTTGATTCAGATATTACGCCGGACAAGGTGCAGGCATTGTACGGGAATGTCGAAACCGGAGAATACGGTCTTTTTGTAGCCCTTGGCGGTTTTTCAAGCAAGGCAAAGGATTTCGCGAAAAGTAAAGCAAACTTGAGAATTATCGACGGCGATGAGCTTATTGATTTAATAATAAAAAATTATGAAAAATTTGATTCAAGATACAAGGCATTAATACCATTAAAAAATGTATATATTCCAACACCGTGAAGGTCTTTACTTAATAAATAGCAAGGGGGGCGAACCATGAAATACCGAAGAAAACTGTTTGCGACGAGCAGAATATACGATTTACCGCGTTCTGACGGGATTTTTTTGAATGCGATGAAGGAAAGCATTGAATTTCATATGAGGAAATGTTCGGAGTACAAGGAAATATTGGATAATTTCGATTTCGATATACATGCGCTGAAAGAAATTGATGACTTGGCGAAAATTCCGCCGTTGCCTACTTCGTATTTGAAAAACAATACGCTAATCAGCAAGCCGTATGAAAAATTGCTGATAAAGACTACATCGTCGGGGACGAGCGGGAAGAAGACATTTAGCGGGTTGGATAAGAGTTCGGCAATTTGTTTCGGTTCGATGGCGTTGCGGATTTTGTGGTTTCATGGGTTGATTTCGCGGCGGCTGACGAATTATATTATTTTGGGATACAAGCCCGATAAACTGCATCAAGCGGCAATGGCAAAGGCATTGAAGAGCTTTACACTGTTGGCGCCGGCGAAGAAAATTGAGTATGCGTTAAAACATAAGGACGGAAAATTTGATATTGATATAGAAGACGTTGTAAATACCGCGGTTCAGTTCGGGCGGCAAAATCGACCGCTTAGAATCGTCGGTTTTCCTGCGTATTTTAAAATGTTTTTGGACGAATTGATTAAACGGGATATAAAAATAAATTTACATAGGCATTCGAAGATACTGCTCGGGGGTGGGTGGAAGGCTCTTCATTCCGAGGAAATTTCAAAGGACGCGTTATTTGAAATGGCGAATGATGTGCTGGGCATTCGCAAAAATAATTTCAAAGACCATTTCAGCACCGCCGAGCATCCCGTAAATTATGTTGCTTGCGAGAACAATAATTATCATGTGCCGATTTTCGGCAGGGTGCTGATTCGGGATGTGAATACGCTTGAACCTGTTCCGTTTGGAACGCCGGGGTTGCTTAATTTGATTTCGCCGGTTCTTTCGAGTATGCCTTACGGCAGCATAATGACCGACGATATCGCGATTTTGAAAGACGGAAAGGAATGCGGCTGCGGAGTAGTGTCGCCGTATTTTTCCTTGATTGGACGAGTGGGGCTTGCAAATATAAAAACATGTGTGCAAACAATTTAAAAAGGCGGGTGTACCATGAATTTTGCAAACGGAAAAATCATTACGGCGGACGAATGCGATTTTATTTTGGAAAATATCGGTCAAATGATAATCGAAACAATGTCGCGACCCGCGTTGGATATACATAAGGTTATTGTCGCCTGCGACACGATGGCGCGTAATATCGAAAGCCTCGACGCGGTAAAAAAGTTGCCCGAGCTTGGCGTTAATCCCGCTTTGGCGGAAATGTACATGAAGCAAATCAGGCATATGTTTGGCGTGGAAGCGATAAAAACACGTCTCAAATCAGAACTGGGCTGTCTTTTTGATACGCCCGCCGAGCTTACCTATTTGCACAGCAACGCAAAGGCGGTTCAAAAGATTTTTCCGCTCGGCGTTTTATTTCATATTACGGCGGGAAATGTTGACGGGTTGCCGTTTGTCAGCTTGCTTGACGGACTTCTTACAGGCAATATCAATATTGTAAAGCTTCCGAAGGAAGAAGGCGGAATCACCGTTTCGCTACTTGCCGAGCTGATAAAAATCGAGCCGTCTATTGCGCCGTATGTGTATGTTTTTGATTATTCGTCAAAGGATTTGTTCGCGATGGAAACGCTTGCGGATGTTTCCGACGCGATAATAATTTGGGGCGGCGATGAAGCGGTCAGCTCCGTCAGAAAAATGGCGAAACCGAATACAAAAATCATTGAGTGGGGACATAAAATTTCGTTTGCGTATGTAACAAAAGAAGCCGCATCCGAAACAGCCCTTGAAAAACTCGCGTTAAATATATGCCTAACGAATCAGCTTTTTTGCAGTTCATGCCAAGGCATTTTTTTGGATACGGAAGAAATGCAAGACATTTTCGATTTCTGCGAAAAATTTTTGCCCATACTGGAAAAAACGGCGCAATCGCATCTTGCGCCCGATGAATCGGAAAATATTTTTATACAAGCTAAAATAACATTGGATAATTACCATCGGCAAATCGAAAGCCTTAAATCCGGCACACGCATTTTCAAAGGAAAATACTGCTCTGTCACCGCGCAACGCGACAGCAAACTCGAAACCTCCGCAATGTATAAAAATCTATGGGTCAAACCGTTGCCGCGTAAAAAGATTCTTTCGTT
>JAIRVD010000195.1 GCA_031254075.1 Clostridiales bacterium | reverse complement strand
GAATTCTTACTGTTTGTCATTGTTTGCGTGGTAAAAATGATTCAGTGATACGGATTATTTCAGCAAGAAAAGCTACACGCGAAGAAGAAAAATTGTATGGAGGTGTATTTTGATGTATGCGAATATTGATTTAAGCGACATTCCCGAAAGTAAGGGAAAAAGAAAAGCCCGCAAAAATCCGTTTTATGAGCGGATTATGAAAGAGGGCTTCACTATTAGGGAATATTACAGCCCCGAAGACATAAAGAACATAAAGAAGGGTAACTTAGCCCGCAGAATAGACATTTGCACCTTAGACGCGGAAGAGCTTGCGGCCATGGAAGAGTATTCTAAATCAGTAGCAATACCCGCTGTCCACGATTGACCGTCTCACCCGGAATCGGAAATTGGTCTAAAATCGTATCGCCCTGCCCTGTTGTATCGTGGTTAAGCCCGGCTTCGCGCAGAACGCGGAAGGCTTCGTTCGTCGTCATTCCGCGAATGTCGGGAACAGTGACCGGTGCGGTGTTTTGCTCTTCCGGAGTTGAAAAAATCGGTTCGACGCCGAGATAGGGGAGGACGTTTTCGAGCAGGACTTGCATTACGGGACCGGTGACTTGACCGCCGTAGTAGGCTCCCTTTGGTTCGTCAACCAGAACGAGGGCAACGACTTGCGGATTGTCGGCGGGCGCGAACGCCATGATGGAGGAAATGTATCTTCCGCTACCGCGCGGAAGCTTTTGACTTGTGGCGGTTTTCGCGCCGACGCGATAGCCGGCGATGTATGTGCGATGACCCGTTCCGACGGAAACAACGGATTCAAGAATGTATCGCATCGAATCGCTGACTTCTGTCGGAAGAATTTGTTCACCGCGAGGCGGAGAAAATTCTTCGATAACGATGCCGTTTTCGTCGAGCAAACGCATTCCGATATGCGGCGTAACGCGGTAGCCGCCGTTAACTACGGTTGCGGACGCGCTTACGAGTTGCAGCGGCGTAATTGTAAGGCTCTGCCCGAACGACATTGTCGCCAGTTCGACGGGACCGATTCGGTCGGCGTTGTACATTATTCCGACGGCTTCGCCCGGCAGGTCGATGCCTGTTTTTTCGTGAAAGCCGAATCGCAAAAGATAATCATGAAATAAATCCGCGCCCAGTCGTTCGCCGATTGCCATGAAAACGGGATTGCACGAATTCTGCACGCCCTGTACAAAAGTCTGCCCGCCGTGACTTCGCGGACTTCGCCAACAGCGAATATTCCGCCCGCCGACGGTAACGCTTCCGCTGCACGAAAATCCCGAATCAAGCGATACAACACCTTCCGCAAGCCCCGCCGCCGATGTTACGATTTTAAATGTCGAACCCGGTTCGTAGGTATCGTTGATTGCAAAATTTCGCCACATTCGGTTTAACTCGTTCATTTGCCGTTCCTGCGAAAGCGTTTCCCAAATTTCCGCAAGCGCGGGGTCTTGAATCGTAAACGGGTCATTTAAATCAAAATCGGGTTTGTTCGCCAACGCAAGAATTTGTCCGTTCATCGGATTCATTAAAATAATTACACCGCGCGCGGCATTTTTCTGCCGAACGAGTAATTCAATTGCCTGCTCGGCATACGCCTGCAAAACGGAATCAATCGTAAGCACCAAATCATTTCCGTCCACCGGCGGAATTCGATACTGCCGCGAACCGCTGAACTGTCGTCCCGCAACATCCGTTTCGGTTAAAATTCGACCGGGCGAACCCATTAAATACGAGTCATAACGCGCCTCAAGCCCGATGATGCCCTGATTGTCGCGCCCGACAAATCCGATTACCTGCGACGCAAGCGACCCGTACGGATACACGCGCCGAATATCTTCGTCTATAACAACGCCCGGAATATTCATCCCGCGAATTCTGTCCGCGACTTCCTTGTCAACCTGCTGCGCAACCCTCACCAACGCCACGCGCCGCGAAATTCGCTCAAGCACTTCCGCCTCGTCCATTTCCAATTCTCTCGCAAGAATTCGCGCCGTCTCGGGTACGTCCCTCATCTGCGCGTAAATTACACTCACGCCCGAAACCGTTTCCGTCAGCGCAAGCCCCACCATATTTCTGTCATAAATGCTTCCGCGATTCGGACGAATCAGTCTGTCTCGCGTCTGCTGCTCAAACGCCATCTGCCGCAACTCTTCGCCTCGAAAAACCTGTATGTAAAAAATCCGCACAACGTACAACGCCATCACAACCTGCAACGCAATCATAATATAATAAGCCTTCCTGCGAATCACCAACGATGTCTTCATACAATCACCCATAATAAAATATGAGAACAATGTCCATACTATTCATGGTGATAATTATGGAAAAATTCAGAACCGACCTCGCGCTTGAATCGCGTGAAAATTTAAATGAAGAAGAAATTTCCGGTGTGGAAATTACGGTGGAAGAAGACGACGAGCTTGGAATAACCGTAACGTGGGTAAGCATCGAAAACAAAAACGGCGCGGCGTCGCTCGGCAAGCCGATTGGAAATTATGTAACGCTTGAATCGGATGCGATGAAGGATAACGATGCGCAAGCGCATGAGGAAATAGCGAAAATCTTGGCACGAAAGCTCGGACAACTGCATAAACTGGAAAGCGACGCGGTGATTCTGGTTGTCGGGCTCGGCAATCGGCAGGTTACACCCGATGCGCTCGGTCCGAATGTTTGCGAGAAAATTCTTGTAACGCGTCACCTCGGCGAAGATGTTCCGGAGGAATTATACGGCAAACTGCGTGCCGTTTCGGCAATTTCGCCCGGCGTAATGGGCATCACCGGAATCGAAACCGCGGAAATTATAAAGGGCGTAGCGGAAAAAATTAACCCCGACTTAATAATCGCAATCGACGCGCTGGCCGCGCGAAAAACAAGCCGCATCAATTCAACAATTCAAATTTCCGACGCGGGCGTAAACCCCGGCGCGGGGCTCGGCAACCGTCGCACGCCGATTAATCGCGAAAACATGGGTGTTCCGGTAATCGCCGTCGGTATTCCGACCGTCGTAGACGCCGCGACGCTCGTTAACGACACCATGGACAAAATGCTTTCATCTATGTCGCAGTCCTTAACGGAAGATAACCCGTTCTATAAAATGCTCAACTCCATGCAGGACGAAGACCGCTACGGTCTTATCACGGAAATTCTTTCGTCCGGAAACATGTTCGTTACGCCGAAGGATGTTGACGCCGTAATGCACCGTCTCGCAAACATCATCGCAAACACATTAAACATCGCCCTTCATCCCGGCATCACAACCGAAGACGTAAATCGTTTTTTATAATTAAATTTTCCATTGCTAATTGTTTAGAAATTTCATATACTGAAATCAAACCACGGGGATGTAATGGTCTCGACGGGGGTTTTGAAAATAGGGATAGCCATCCGCAGACGGTAACTGCGAATCAATACCGCCCCTTTTTTAAAGAACCGACAATAATAATTACGCATTTGCGGCTTAAGTAAAGCCGTCGTCGGACCGGAGAGACCTGCATATCCGGAATCCGGCGCCGACATGCAGGGAACTTTTCCGCCCGTAGCTTTGAAGCGGTAAAAGATTAAAAAGCTACCCAAACCTCTCGCGTGTTGGTTCGCGGTTGGCAAGGGGAACACGCGCGGACCGCCGCGCACGGCGCAGTTGCTAACGCTTCCCGCGCCGCCAAATAAACCAACTGTGATGGGAGAAGTCCTTATCTATGAGCTTTCGGACACGGGTTCGATTCCCGTCATCTCCATAGGGAGTAACCTCGAGATAAGCTTTAAATGCTTGATTTGTGAGGGTTTGTAACAAAGCAAAAATAGCCCTGCAAGGTAAATAAATTTTGCAAGGCTATTTTTGGAATTAAGAACGTTGGATTTATCAGGAAATTTGTATTGTGAGTGGAATGGCGGTAGGGGAGTAAGTAAGGATTCACAATTTCCAGTTTGACAGCAAGATTTAGAATATTTAGGAGCGAACAATAATGTCAATTCGTACTGAAACAGAAACTGTGATTAAACGATTGCTACCGTACCTTGAAAGACGTGGCTATTCAATAGTTAATGATTTAGACTTTGAAACTGCTGTTAAATCCACAGACAGTTACTCAAATGGTTATATAGATGTCTTGGTCACACTTGGTAAAACATCAGCAAGTTTTTTAATTGAGGCAAAACGAATTTCTAAAAAGCTTACTGCGAAAGACCGTGATCAGGCAATAAATTATGCTAAAGCAATTAAAGTGCCATTCGTTGTTGTTACAAATGGTGTTGATATTCATTGTTATAATACAAAAAATAAAAAACGAATTTTGTGGGACGGAAAAACATCAGACAAGATACCTAGCAAAGAGCAACTCAAACAAGTTATGCGAATATTAAAAGTTGATCCTGACGAGAGCGTAATTAGTATTTCTAATGATAATAGTCTACCTTATCGCCCTGGATTACCTTTGCGTCAACTAAATGCTTTATTTTATAAGGGGCATAGCACCATAAGAAAAATAGAAAAAAATGAAGAGTATGCTTTTTCAGATTTTTCAAAGTTGTTGTTTTTGAAATTGTTA
>JAIRVD010000122.1 GCA_031254075.1 Clostridiales bacterium | reverse complement strand
ACTGCGTCGATATTGGTATATATCAAGGGGCAGGGTACGGTTCTTACGGAACCGTCGGTTGTGGCGATTGACAAGAACACGGATAAAATTCTTGCGGTGGGCGAGGAAGCGCGAAGTATGCTCGGACGAACGCCGGGAAATATTATCGCGATTCGACCGATGCGTGAGGGCGTTATTTCCGATTATCATATAACGGAAAAAATGTTAAAATATTTTATAAATAAAGCGGTCGGACGTCCGTTAATACGAAAACCAAGAATTGCTATATGCGTTCCGTCAAATGTGACGGAAGTCGAAAGACGCGCCGTAGAGGACGCTGCGATACAATCGGGTGCGCGTCAAGTGTATATAATTGAAGAACCAATTGCTGCCGCAATAGGCGCGGGTATTGACATTGCGCGTGCGTGTGGTAGTATGGTAGTAGACATCGGCGGCGGAACAACCGATGTCGCGGTTATCTCCTTGGGGGGTACGGTGGTCAGTTCGTCGATTAAAACGGCGGGCGACCATTTCGACGAAGCAATCATCAGATACATGAGAAAAAAACACAATATTCTTATAGGCGAACGTTCTGCGGAAGAATTAAAAATTCATGTAGGAACGGCTTTTCCGCGTCCTCAATCCGTAAGCATTGAAATTCGGGGGAGGAATCTCGTAACAGGACTTCCGAAAACAATCGCAGTTACATCAGAGGAAATGATGGAAGCCCTGCACGAACCCGTAGCAACTGTGGTGGAAGCCGTTCATAATGTATTGGAAAGAACTCCGCCGGAGCTCGCATCCGACATCGCAGACAGAGGCATTGTAATGACAGGCGGCGGAAGCCTTCTATACGGACTAGACAAATTGATTCGCGATAAAACGGGAATCAACACCATAATCGCCGAAGAAGCGGTTTCATGTGTGGCAATCGGCACAGGCAAATACATCGAATATCTTTCGATGGGAAAAATAAATCCGTTAGACCATCGCTCGGCAAGGTAAATACAAATCATGGGGGGAACTAAATGATTCGAGGAATTTACACGTCCGCATTGGGTATGATGACGAATATGCAACGAATGGACGTTGTCACACAGAACATGGCAAACGTCAACACGAACGGCTACAAGCGCGACCACGTTGTGTCCCATGAGTTTTCCGATGTGTTAATGGCGCGTATTAACGACCCCGGACAGCACGCAATACTCAGAATGTTCAATCTTGACCAAAACATCGGGTATCTTAATCCGGGTGTTTTTATTGATGATGTTTTCACGGCGTTTACGCCGGGACCGCTTGAACAAACAGGTAACACGTTAGACTTGGCACTTTCCGGGCAGGGTTTTTTTGTCGTAAATTATAACGGCGAAGAGCTTTACACTCGTGACGGTGCTTTTACAATCGGAAACGGATACCTCCTTATGCCGAACGGCGCACGCGTTCAGGGGCAAAACGGCGATATTCAAATTCCCCAGGGCTACATAGTTATAGACGAAAACGGACGTATTACCGTAAATGACGAATACGTCGATACTTTGCGTCTTACAAATTTCACAAGCGACGGTTTGCATAGTCTGAGCAAAATGGAAGATAATCTATACCGCGCGGTTGAACGAACCGCAGGTACCGAGCTTCCGTTTGACGGGATTGTCGCGCAGGGCTTCCTTGAAGGCTCAAATGTAAACATTGTTCAGGAAATGGTTCAGATGATTACCGTAACACGCTCATATGAAACAAACGCAAAAATTCTTACGGTTCAAGACCAAACACTGCAACGCGCAGTTAATGATATTGCTCGCAGACAATAAAATTAATTAGAAAGTAGTGTGATTTATTATGATGCGTTCTCTTTGGACATCGGCTTCAGGCATGACTGCTCAAATGTTGAGCATTGATACGGTTACAAACAATATCGCAAACGTAAATACAACGGGCTTCAAACGCGAACGTTTGGAATTCCAAACACTTTTATATGAAACAATGCAACGCGCAGACCTTGACCCCGTTAATATGTCGGGTAGGCCCGTTAATTTGCAGGTAGGGCACGGTGTTCGACCCGTTTCTACCACCAGAATTTTCACACAGGGTTCGCTTCAACGAACCGACAGACCCATTGATGTAGCAATCGAGGGTTCCGCTTTCTTTGAAATTCGTACGAATGTTAACGAATTACGTTACACCCGCGACGGTTCGTTCCAATTAATGCCTGTGGAAGACGGCACTCTCATCCTCACAACTTCCGAAGGCTATCCCGTTATGACCGTAGACGGCGAGGAAATTATTCTTCCCGGAGACCTTACTGTAAACGACCTTAATATCAATTACGATGGCAGTATTTATGTTATAAACGAAGGCATTCCCGAAGATTTGAATATGCAAATCCGTCTTGTTCAGTTCCCCAACCCAAACGGCTTGGAAGCAATCGGCGGCAATCTTTTCATGCAAACAATCGCTTCCGGTGCGGCACTTTCGGAAGCTGACGGCGAAACAGGCAGAAGAAGCCGTTTGCATCAAGGCACTCTTGAAATGTCCAATGTCTCAATCGCCGAAGAAATGATTGGTCTTATCACCGCCCAACGCGCTTATGACACAAACTCAAAGGGCATCACCACCTCTAACGAAATGCTTCAAACCGCCAATTCGCTTATAAGATAAGGAGAATCTAAATGGATATTTCCTCAATCTTCTCTTCCATAATTGATACGAATGCTTCGATTATGCAAATAAGAAACACGGATAATGAGTATTCCGAGTTTCAACGCATTCTTGATATGCAAATGAATCGCGAAAAAGGCACATTGCAAGAAGATGAACACGCTCAAATGCGCGAAGCCGCCGAAATGTTTGAATCCTACTTCCTTAACATGATGTTCCGCCAAATGCGCAGCATCAACTTCAATGAAGACGGCTTCATTCCACGCGGCAACGCCGAACGCATTTTTACTGAAATGCTCGACGAAGAAATCTCAAACCAAGCCGCAAAACAAGGCGGTTTCGGACTCGCAGATATGATTTATATGCAGATGACAAAGCAGTTTGGATAAAATAACTGAAAAAGGGGCTGTCTCGAATAAAACGAGACAGCCCCTTTTTCACGACATGATTGAAAACAAAAATGCGCTGTAAAGGGAATTTACCCAATGCAGCGCATTTTGCTGTTGATTACCGACTCCACAAAGCGCAGAAAATAAGTTGCATTAATTTCTTGTTAATTTATAATGCATTTACATCAAAAACGCGGGAAGTGAATGAATGCCGAGCATATATTGTGATTTTAGTTGAAATTGTTGAGAACGAGGCGGGAGGGGTGTATTAAATGAAAATCATTTTTATTGTGGACGACAGTGATACTAACCTTACTGCGGCGGTTGCCGCGCTTGAGAATTCTTATGGCATACGGATTAATTGACGAAACATATATAGCAGAACACTCACCTACCATAATCAACCTCAATGCCGAAAATCAAATGAGTTTGAACCGGTAAGTGTGCAGTTTTTTGTAAATCTAAAAAAATTAGGAGTTAAAAG
>JAIRVD010000131.1 GCA_031254075.1 Clostridiales bacterium | reverse complement strand
TAATTTTGTTTGTATGTCCATACTTACAAATTATCACTATTTCCGCCGTTTGTCATTTTTTGTTTCTTGTTCTACCCTTGATTGGCGTTATCAACGGGCATAACGCGCCAACCTCTTGAACGCCACGGCTCATAATCACACAGACGATGGCGGTACGGCATATGCTCTAATGATTCGGCAGCATCTAAAATGCGTTCAGTTTGCTTTTCTGCTGTTTCGGGAACGAGCAAAACATCGGAAATATAATCATAAATTCCTTGCAAGTCTTGTTCTGCGGAATCCGTGTATTGAACAGTCCATATCATGCCCCGTATTTCCTTTGCATATTTTTCCTAACCTGTTCGGAAGATACAACCCGATTCGCATTTAAATCAGCAAGACCTTTTTCCATTTCAATATTAAATTGTTCCTGCGAAAGTGAGGAATAATCCAGCATTTCAGAAGATTCTTCCGGAATAATTGTCAGAATTGCCCTAACACGACCCGATAAATTCAAGGGTTCTATTTTAGGAAAGAATTGCCCGTTTTCAAAATATCCGTCATATGCTTGCGCTTGCATTTTCATTCACTCCTTAAGTAAGCAGGGCAGGCTGTCCGCCCCGCTTATCTGCCAATTTCCAAAATCGGTATAGCCGCTTCGGTCGGAATGTATATAACGTTTTCGTTATCAGCCATGTACCTAACCCAAAGGTATCTAATATAGGTTTCCGTCAGCATTCCGTTTTCTATTTCCATAGCCGCCGCCATTCCCTTTGCGCGTTCAATCTCGGCTTGTGCGTTTAATATTTCCGCTTCCAGCGTGGCTTCCGCTTCGCGGATAAGAATTTGCCTGTCCCATTCCGCTTCCGCCAGTGCCGCCCTGCCGCGCATTTCCCTGCTCCAAATTCTGTATTTGGGTATTGCGTACATAGCGCCCGCAATTAACCCTACAACCAAAACAAATGCAACAAATATTGCTACAACATCATGTTTCATTTTACTCGCTTCCTTTCAAAATTGTTGTTTTCTCAAACCTTTCCGGGTCGAAGGTTTCTTTAAAACCGGATGACGGGAATTCTTCACCAAGCCCCAAGTCTTCAACCATGCCGCGTACTAAGCCGCCTTCTTCTTCAACCATGAGGGTGATGCGGAGTTTTGTTTTTCCGGACGGGCGTTCGGGGAGGCCTTTGATTGAAACTTCGCCGATTAGCTTGCAGGCGTCGAAGGGGTCGTCTTGTTGGATTCGTTCCATGATTTTTAAATCGAGAGTGGTCATTTCATCAACGGTGGTGCCGGAGAGCGTGAAAACGTGGGATTTTTTCGCGAGCGCATAGGAGGTTCCGCGGCGAATCATCGGGAAGAAGGATTTTTTTGTGCCGCTTGAAATTTCTAAGCCGATGTCATGCGAAACGGTTACTTCGAATTCTACGGAAATTTTTTCCGATTCGAGGTCGGGGGAAGAAAGCAGTCCCATTTTCATTGCGGCGTAGTAGGTTGCGCCGAGGGAAATATCAAGTGCGGGGCGTTCCGATGAATAAATTTTTGACTCGTCGCTGAAAATATCTAAAAGCATTTCGCGCACCCACGGCATTTGTGCCGAACCGCCTTCGAGCAAAACGCGGTCGATATCGTTTGGCGTAAGGCTTCCGGTGTAGGTTTCGCGAAGGGCTTTGAGGACGAGTTTGCGAGTTTTATCTATGAAAGGTTTGATTAATGTATGAAATTCTTCGCGCGTAATTTGCTCGACGAACGGCGGAATGCAAAATGTGAACGGAATGCGGAACCGCTGAACACCGCTGAGCCGTTCCTTGGCCTCGCGGGCGCGGGCTATGAGCTCCACTTGATTCTCAACGGCGATTTCTGTTACGGCTTGCCCGGTTTTAGCTTTGACGAAATTTCCGCACGATTCTACTAAGAAGGCGTCTACGTCGTCGCCGCCGTGATAGGCTTCGCCGCCCTGCGAAATTACTTGCAGTTTAATGCGCGATTCGTCGCGCTCGGTTATATGAAAAAGCGTGATGTCCAATGTTCCGCCGCCGAAGTCGAATACCATAATGCGTTCGCCCTCGTTTAGTTGGTGGCGAAAATTGTAGGCAAGCGCGGCAGCGTTCGGTTCTTTTATAAGGCAAATCAGCTTGTCCGAAATCCCGGCTAATTCGCAGGCGCGAATCGTCGCCTTCTGCGCAGCGTCGTCGAAATCATAAGGCACGGAAACAACAAGCCCCGCGATTTCGGCTTTCGGATTTAAATTTTGCGCATGAGAAACAAGCTCCGCAAGAATTTTTGCCGAAATTTCTTCCGGCAAATAATCCTTTTTACCGAGCTTAACCGTTTCGTTCGTTCCCATCGAACGCTTAATCGAACGCACCGTTGTTTCCGGATATATTTTCATCGAACGATACGCTTCCTCGCCGATTACCCACTCTTCATCGGATTCGCCGTCGTCGCGGAACTGCACAACCGACGGCAACGGAATTTTTCCGAAACCGTTGCTTACATCTATAGCTTCAGGACGACGATTCCCGTTATCCCAATAACTAATCACCGAATTAGTAGTTCCCAAATCAATTCCGAGAATATACCAGTCCTCGGAAAATTTCGTTTCTTCAATCTCTTTGCGATAGGCTTCCCAATTCACGAACTCACCCTCTTGTATAAGGTGTCGCGCATAATCTGCAATTCCGCGCGCAACAATTACCACATGATAACTGTTTTACATAAAAAAATCCAGTTGCTATACTTATATACGAAAGGATGTGGCGTTTTGTTTTGTGAGCATTTTAGTAAATGCGGAGGATGTTCTTATTTGGATATTTCTTATGAAGAAGAACTTGCGTTGAAAAAATTTTTTTTGAAAGAGTGCTTGGGCGAATATTTTGAATTCTTCAAAATACTGTATCCCGCGCCGCGCATTGAAGCATACAGAAATAAAATGGAATTCGCGTTCGGCGATGAAGGTCGCGACGGCGCACTCGCTCTCGGAATTCGAAAAAAACGCAGCTTCTACGAAGTCGCAACGCCGCTTGACTGTGTTTTGATTCATGATGATTTTAAAATAATCGTAAAATATGTATTGGAATTCTTTCGCGAAAACGGCGAAACGTTTTTTCACAGAAAACGGCACACAGGTTCGTTACGGCATTTGGTTTTGCGGCGGGGCGAAAATACGGGGGAAATTCTTGTGCTGCTTTCGTCAGCTTCGACGTTGAAAGCTTCGCTTGAATCGTTTGTTGACGGCTTGCTCGCGCTTCCGCTCGGCGGAAAAATCGTCGGCATTTTGCATTCGCAAAACGACGGCGTTGCCGATGCCGTGAAGAATGAAAATATCCGCGTTCTGTTCGGACGCGATTACTATAACGAAGAAATCTGCGGACTGAAATTTAAAATTTCGGCATTTTCATTTTTCCAAACTAACACAAGTGCCGCAGAAGTTTTATATAAAATAGTTCGCGATTGTGCTTCATCAAATTCTGCCGGAAAAGACGAAACCGCACTCGACCTTTACTGCGGTACCGGAACCGTCGCTCAAATCATTTCGAAAAATTTCAAAAAAATTGTCGGCGTTGATATCGTGGAGGAAGCAATTCT